>NZ_JCBANH010000221.1:0-201 GCF_059760925.1 Achromobacter sp. 1011791174 | reverse complement strand
CCACCACCTTCAGGCCATTGATGAACGCCGCCGACACGCAGATCGCCGTGCCATGCTGGTCATCGTGGAACACCGGGATCTTCATACGCTCGCGCAGCTTGCGCTCCACCGTGAAGCACTCCGGCGCCTTGATGTCCTCCAGATTGATCCCGCCGAACGTCGCCTCCAGACCGGCGATGATCTCCACCAGCTTGTCCGGGT
>NZ_JCBANH010000220.1:0-203 GCF_059760925.1 Achromobacter sp. 1011791174 | reverse complement strand
GGACAACGTTTATGCGGGAGGCACGACGATCACGGCCGGCACGCTGCAGCTGGGTACGGGCGGCACGGCGGGGGCCATCGTCGGCAACGTGGCCAACAGTGGCACGCTGGCCTTCAACCGCAGCGACGCCTACACCTTCGGCGGCCAGATCAGCGGCAGCGGCGCGGTCACGCAGATGGGCAGCGGAACCACCGTGCTGACCG
>NZ_JCBANH010000219.1:0-207 GCF_059760925.1 Achromobacter sp. 1011791174 | reverse complement strand
AGATCATCGGGGTGCTGAAGGAGGCCGAGGCAGGGGCCAAGGTTGCCGAACTGTGCCGCAAGCACGGGATCTCGGAGGCCACTTACTACAACTGGAAGGCGAAGTTCGGCGGTATGACCGTTTCGGACGCCCAGCGACTGAAGGAGCTGGAGCAAGAGAACAACAAGCTCAAGAAGCTGTTGGCTGAATCGATGCTGGACAAGGCTG
>NZ_JCBANH010000218.1:0-228 GCF_059760925.1 Achromobacter sp. 1011791174 | reverse complement strand
GCACGGCCGATGGCCGCCAGGTCGTGACCATCGAGCAGACGCAGTCGCGCGCCATCCTGAACTGGGACAGCTTCAACGTCGGCCGAAATACCACGCTGCAATTCAAGCAGAACGCGTCCGACGCGGCGCTGAACCGCGTGGTGGGCGCGTCCGCGAAACCCAGCGAGATCCACGGCGCGATCAAGGCCGACGGCACCGTGCTGGTGGTCAACCAGAACGGCGTGATCT
>NZ_JCBANH010000217.1:0-232 GCF_059760925.1 Achromobacter sp. 1011791174 | reverse complement strand
TCGATCGACGCCAACGGCAACTGGAAGTACGAACTCGACAACAACGATCCCAAGGTCCAGGCCCTGGGCGTGGGCGAGAAGCTGATCGAGACCTTCGAAGTCGTCACCGCCGACGGCACCAAGGGCACCGTCACCGTCACCATCAACGGCACCAACGACGCCCCGGTCATCAGCGGCCAGGCCTCCGGCGAAGTCACCGATGGCGGCAACACCAGCGCCACCGGCCAGCTCG
>NZ_JCBANH010000216.1:0-241 GCF_059760925.1 Achromobacter sp. 1011791174 | reverse complement strand
GCGACGACGTGGTGATGGCCACGGGGCGCTCGGACTATCCGAACCAGGTGAACAACGTGCTGTGCTTCCCGTACATTTTCCGGGGCGCGCTGGACGTGGGCGCGACGACGATCACGCGCGAGATGGAAAAGGCGGCGGTGTACGCGATCGCGGAGCTGGCCGAGGAAGAGCAGAACGAAGTGGTGGCGGCGGCCTATGGCACGTATGACATCTCGTTCGGGGCGGACTACCTGATTCCGAA
>NZ_JCBANH010000215.1:0-250 GCF_059760925.1 Achromobacter sp. 1011791174 | reverse complement strand
TGGCAAGACCCCCGAGACCATCACCGTCAAGATCAACGGCACCAACGACGGCGCCATCATCACCCCGAGCAAGCCGGGCGACGACGCCGGTTCGGTCAAGGAAGACGACAAGCTCACCACCGGCGGCAAGCTGGACGTGGTCGACCCCGACAAGGGCGAAGCCGTGTTCAAGCCCCAGACCGACTTCAAGGGCGATCACGGCAAGTTCTCGATCGACGCCAACGGCAACTGGAAGTACGAACTCGACAAC
>NZ_JCBANH010000214.1:0-300 GCF_059760925.1 Achromobacter sp. 1011791174 | reverse complement strand
TGCTGGGCACGACCGGCCCGACGGTGGGCGCGGACGACTTCTCGCCGTCCTTCCGTCCCATCGACGGCGGCAACCCGCAGGCCAGTCCGGGTTCGTACCGGATCCAGCCGGGCGACACGCTGCAGACCATCGCGCAGCAGGCCTATGGCGACAGCCGCCTGTGGTTCCTGGTGGCCGAGGCCAATGGTCTTGCCAGCGACCGCGACCTGCGGGTTGGGGCGACGGTGACGATCCCGAACCGGGTGTCGGGCAACCATAACGATTACAAGACCTTCAAGCCGTATGACCCGGGCAAGCTGA
>NZ_JCBANH010000213.1:0-303 GCF_059760925.1 Achromobacter sp. 1011791174 | reverse complement strand
TGTCGAAATCACCGTCATGGCCTATGGCGTGGATGCCTTCGACGAGAAGTACATGAGGACGGTGATCCGGCCGTTCGAGGCCGCGCATCCGGGTATCCTGGTGCGCTATTACGCGGTCCGGGACTCGCGCAATGCCCTGGCGGTGCTGCGGTCGCAGCGCATGACGCCGAACATCGACGTCGTGATACTGGACCCGCCCAACGCCCGCCTGGCACAGAGCGAAGGGCTGCTTGAGCAGATGAATCCACAGCTCGTGCCGAATGCCGCCGACCTGGGCGCCATGGGCCGCGAGCTGGGATTCTG
>NZ_JCBANH010000212.1:0-308 GCF_059760925.1 Achromobacter sp. 1011791174 | reverse complement strand
TGCAAGGTTCGGTGCAAATCAGGCAGAAGCCAGTTGCACAGACTGCAAAAATTGTGTTATAGTCTTGGGCTTGGCTGGTGATGTTAATTCAGGGTTAACCCGGATGGGTGGCCTGAACAAGATGACAAGCCAACCGAGGTGTGGCCAACCTTCGATGCGATGCAAATTGAATCGAAGCTGCGGATAGGAAGTTTGAGCGAAAGCACAGGCGACCAGAAAGCAGGGTTGCAAGATAGGATGCAAATTAGGCAAAAGCCGGTTGCATAATCTGCAAAAGTTGTGTTATAGTTTCGGGCTTGGCAGTTGCC
>NZ_JCBANH010000211.1:0-338 GCF_059760925.1 Achromobacter sp. 1011791174 | reverse complement strand
GCGGCCAGATCAGCGGCAGCGGCGCGGTCACGCAGATGGGCAGCGGAACCACCGTGCTGACCGCCGACAACCGCTACACCGGCCTCACCACCATCGCGGCGGGCGCGCTGCAATTGGGCGCGGGCGGCGCCACCGGCGGCATCGTCGGCGATGTGGTCAACAACGGCAGCCTGATCGTCAATCGCGGCAACACTTACGCCTATGGCGGCGCCATCAGCGGCTCTGGCTCGGTCGTTCAGCAGGGCGCGGGCGTCACGGTGCTCAGCGGCGCCAACCGCTACACGGGCGCGACCACGGTTAGCGCGGGCAGCCTGTATGTCAACGGCGACCAGACGGCC
>NZ_JCBANH010000210.1:0-447 GCF_059760925.1 Achromobacter sp. 1011791174 | reverse complement strand
AACTGGACCGATGTCGGCGGCAGGGTCAACGCGGGCTGGAACCAGGACGCCTACGCGATCTTCAGCGGCCAGAGCGGCACGGTGCTGGTCGACAGCAGCGCCAATGGGGCGATCAACGTGCAGGGCATGCAATTCGCCACCGATGGCTATGTCCTGCAGGGCAACGCCAGCGGGGACAAGCTGAGCCTGACGGGCGCGGCGGGAAGCGGGTCGAACGAGGCGACGATCCGCGTGGGCGATGGCACGGCGGCCGGCGCGGGCTACACGGCGACGATCGCCACGGTGCTTGACGGCGCGGCCAAGGTGGTCAAGACGGACCTGGGCACACTGGCGCTGTCCGGCGTCAACACCTACACCGGGGGCACGGCGGTCAACAGCGGCACGGTGCAGGTATCCCGGGACGCGAACCTGGGCGCGGCTTCGGGCGCGCTGTCGCTGGACGGCGGC
>NZ_JCBANH010000209.1:0-447 GCF_059760925.1 Achromobacter sp. 1011791174 | reverse complement strand
CCAGCTTGGCGTCCGTCACCGTCGTCGCGCCGGTCGCGGCCGTCTGGTCGCCGTTGACATACAGGCTGCCCGCGCTAACCGTGGTGCCGCCAGTGTAGGTATTGTTGGCGGTCAGGATGGTGGTGCCGTTGCCCTGCTGCGTGACCGATCCCGTGCCGCTGATGGCCCCGCCCAGCGTATAGGTATTGTTGCGATTGACAAGCAGGCTGCCGTTGTTGGTCACGTCGCCGACGATGCCGCCGGCCGTGGACCCGCCCGCGCCCGCGCCCAGCTGCAAAACGCCCGCCGTGATCGTGGTGCCGCCAGTGTAGGTATTGTTGGCGGTCAGGATCGTGGCGCCGTTGCCCAACTGTGTAACGCCACCCGAACCGCTGATCAGCCCGCCGAAGGTGTGGGTGTTGCCGCGATTGAAGGCCAGCGTGCCACTGTTGGCCACGTTGCCGCTGA
>NZ_JCBANH010000208.1:0-495 GCF_059760925.1 Achromobacter sp. 1011791174 | reverse complement strand
TCCTAGGTAGCAAGCAAAAAGGAACATTGACCATATATGACCCCTCCACTGGTGACCTGGAAGGCGTTTGCGCACTTGGATGCTCGAGTCCGAACTCCAAAGGCTCAATTGGAGCCGAGTCCGTCGATCTTTCGCTGTACCCAACGCTGACAACAACCATAGTCAAAGGGAGCTATACCACCACAACCAACTATGGGCACGCGGGGGCCGTCAGGCCGGAAAATGTGGCATTTCACCCCAGGATTCATGTATGAATCTAGGCATGCATTCGGGGGTGGTACGCGACGTTGACGGGACGAGTCTCAGTCGACACTCGAACTACGCGAGATGAGTCAAAGCTAACATTCGCAAAAGCTTGTGCCTGCGTCTGGCTCGCAGCAAACCAGGTCGTTGTACCCGGCTCCTCTCTGAATGGACCAGCGATATTTTTCGCTTGCACTGAACCCACCATTCCAAACATGTGCTGGCTAGCATCAAGTTGCTTGCTCCCCATGC
>NZ_JCBANH010000207.1:0-542 GCF_059760925.1 Achromobacter sp. 1011791174 | reverse complement strand
GCTCACCGCCAACGGCAAGCTGGACGTGGTCGACCCCGACAAGGGCGAGGCCGTGTTCAAGCCCCAGACCGACATCGCGGGCACGCATGGCAAGTTCTCCATCGACGCCAACGGCAACTGGAAGTACGAGCTGAACAATGACGATCCCAAGGTCCAGGCCCTGGGCGCCGGCGAAAAGCTGACCGAGACCTTCACGGTCACCACCGCCGACGGCACCACCGGCACGGTCACCATCACCGTCAACGGCACCAATGACAAGCCGACCATCACCGGCGTGGCCGCCGGCAACGTCAAGGAAGACTCGGTCGAGGAAGTCTCCGGCCAGTTGGACAAGCACGACGTCGACGCCAAGGACACGCACACCTGGTCCGTCAATGACGCCGGCAAGGGCCAATACGGCACCTTCACCGTCGACCAGAACGGCAAGTGGACCTATGTGCTGGACAACAAGAGCACTCAGGTCCAGGCCCTGGCCGAAGGCCAGAAGGTCACCGACACCATCACCGTGACCGTCGACGACGGCAACGGCGGCACCGCCACGC
>NZ_JCBANH010000206.1:0-595 GCF_059760925.1 Achromobacter sp. 1011791174 | reverse complement strand
TCTGCTCGGCCGTGGGTTCGTCGTTGACGTGCGTGTCCACCAGCACCACCGTGCGCTCGTTCAGCAGCAGGATGTTCATGGCGGCATAGACGTTGTGCCCGGGACGCCGGCCAATGACCTCGTCGACGAAGCGCAGATGGTCGTGATAGGCGCCCACCGAGCCGCAGACCATGCCGTCGGCGTCGCCCAGATGCACCATCATCGCGCCGATCAGCGTCATGCGGCGGCGCATTTCCACGCGCGCCATCTCCTTGGTGATGCCACGGCGGCACATCAGCTCCCAGTACGTGGTCCAGTACTGATGGAAGCGTTCGTCATATTCGGGGTTGGTGACTTCCACGTCCTCCCCCAGGCGCAGGCGCAGGCCCAGCTTTTCGATGCGGGCCAGCAGCACCGACGGCCGGCCCACCAGGATCGGACGCGCCAGGCCTTCGTCCACTACCACCTGCACCGCGCGCAGCACGCGCTCGTCCTCGCCTTCCGAGAACACGATGCGCGCCGGGCCGCCCTCGCGCACGATACGCTTGGCCGCCGAGAACAGCGGCTTCATGAAGGCGCCCGAGTGATACACGAACTGCTGCAGCTGTTCCTCGTA
>NZ_JCBANH010000205.1:0-879 GCF_059760925.1 Achromobacter sp. 1011791174 | reverse complement strand
TCGGACGCCCAGCGACTGAAGGAGCTGGAGCAAGAGAACAACAAGCTCAAGAAGCTGTTGGCTGAATCGATGCTGGACAAGGCTGCGCTTCAGGACCTTTTGAGCCGAAAGTAACAAGCCCGCAGGCCAAACGCGAAGCGGTCAGAACGTTGATGACCGAGCGCGGCATGGGTATCACCCGGGCCTGCGGGCTGGTAGGCATTTCCCGGTCGCTGTTCGCTTATGAAAGTAAGCGTACGGGCGACGTGGCATTGACCGAGCGCATGAAGGAGATGGCAGCGCTCAAGCGACGCTACGGCTATCGGCGCATCCATATTCTGCTTCGCCGTGAAGGCTGGCAGACGAATCACAAGCGGGTCTGGCGGCTTTACAGCCAAGCCGGCTTGAGCGTTCGTAAGCGTCGCCGCAAGCGCATCGCTCCCGCAGAACGGGTAGTTCGTCCCGTTGCGACGGCGCCGAATCAGAGCTGGTCGATGGACTTCGTGTCCGACGGTCTGGCCTATGGCCGCAGGTTCCGGTGCTTGAACATCGTCGATGACTACACGCGCGAGTGTCTTGCCATCGAGGTCGATACATCACTGCCGGGATTGCGGGTGGCGCAGGTGCTGCAACGGCTTGCGGAACTGCGTGGGTTGCCCAAATCCATCACCGTGGACAACGGCCCGGAGTTTGCTGGCAGAGCCTTGGATGCTTGGGCCTATCAGGTCGGCGTGAAGCTGTCGTTCATCAGACCAGGCAAGCCCGTGGAGAATGCATACATCGAGAGCTTCAACGGAAAATTCCGCGATGAATGCCTGAATGAGCATTGGTTCATGTCGCTGCGCCAAGCCAAATCCTTGATCGAAGACTGGCGCGTCGAGTACAACACCGAACGCCCGC
>NZ_JCBANH010000204.1:0-964 GCF_059760925.1 Achromobacter sp. 1011791174 | reverse complement strand
ATCCGCGAGTTCGACGGCCAGCAGTACGTGATGGAGCGTTCGCTGACGCCGGACGTGTCGCTGGTCAAGGCGCACATCGCCGACCGCAGCGGCAACCTGGTGTTCCGCAAGACCGCGCGCAACTTCAACCCGAACGTGGCGATGGCCGGCAAGATCACCGTGGTGGAAGTCGAGCAGATCGTCGAGACCGGCAGCCTGGACCCCGATCAGGTCCACCTGCCCGGCATCTACGTGCAACGGATCGTGCTGAACGCCACGCCGGAAAAGCGCATCGAACAACGCACCACCCGCCCGGCCTGAGGAGACGACGACATGGCATGGACCCGCGATGAAATGGCGGCGCGCGCCGCGCGCGAGCTGCAAGACGGCTTTTATGTGAACCTGGGCATCGGCCTGCCCACCCTGGTGGCCAACCACGTGCCGGCCGGCATGGAAGTGTGGCTGCAATCGGAGAACGGCCTGCTGGGCATTGGTCCCTTCCCGACCGAGGCCGAGGTCGACGCCGACCTGATCAACGCCGGCAAGCAGACGGTCACGACGCTGCCGGGCTCGTCGATCTTCTCGTCGGCCGATTCCTTCGCGATGATCCGCGGCGGCAAGATCAACCTGGCGATCCTGGGCGCGATGCAGGTGTCCGAGCAGGGCGATCTGGCCAACTGGATGATCCCGGGCAAGATGGTCAAGGGCATGGGCGGCGCGATGGACCTGGTGGCCGGCGTGGGCCGCGTGGTGGTCCTGATGGAGCACGTGGCCAAGAAGAAGGACGGCACCGAGGACATCAAGCTGCTGCCGGCCTGCAACCTGCCGCTGACCGGCGTGGGCGTGGTCAACCTGATCATCACCGACCTGGGCGTGATGGAAGTCACCGAGGGCGGCCTGAAGCTGCTGGAAGTGGCGCCGGGCGTGACGGTCCAGGAGATCCAGTCCAAGACGCTGGCCAGGCTGGATGTGTCGGCGGTGAAGT
>NZ_JCBANH010000203.1:0-1063 GCF_059760925.1 Achromobacter sp. 1011791174 | reverse complement strand
GCCCGCCGCCCGCGCCGGATCATCCTGGCCGGGCGCCTACGGGTCAACCCTGAAATATCGCTGCAAATAACCGCTGGCACGGCGCAGATGGCGTGGATTCGCCCCATTTTGGGCCACGCGGTTACAAGTTGGCATCGACTTTCGGTTATGCTGACCCTTCCCTAACTTGTCCATCCCGGACGATGTCTGACCCTTATCCTGCTCCCGACGCGACGCCTGCTCGCACCGCAAAACCCGCAACCAAATCCCTGATGGACCGCCTGCTTTCCCTCGTGCGCCGAGAGCCCGAGGACCGCGAAGGCATCAAGGCCGTCCTGGAAGCCGCCCACGAACGCGCCCTGCTGGACGCCGAGTCCTACCAGATGATCCGGGGCGCGCTGGCCGTGTCCGAAGGCATCGTGGCCGACATCATGGTGCCGCGCTCGCGCATGGACCTGCTGGACGTCACCCAGCCCATCCCGTACCTGGTCGCCTCGGTCATCGAGACCGCCCACTCGCGCTTTCCCGTCTACGAAGGCGACCGTGACAACATCATCGGCATCCTGCTGGCCAAGGACCTGCTGCGCTGCATGCTGGAACCCGGCATCGAGGTGCGCTCGCTGGTCCGCCCGGCGGTCTTCATTCCCGAATCCAAGCGCCTGAACGTGCTGCTGCGCGAATTCCGCGTCAGCCGCAACCACCAGGCCATCGTCATCGACGAGCACGGCGGCATCTCCGGCCTGGTCACCATGGAAGACGTGCTGGAGCAGATCGTCGGCGACATCGAGGACGAATTCGACGAGACCGAGGAAGACTCCATCTTCCCCGAGGGCGAGAACCAGTGGCGCGTGCGCGCGGCCACCGAGATCTCGCACTTCAACGACGTGTTCGGCAGCAAGCTGCCCGACGACGAGTACGACAGCGTCGGCGGCTGGATGGGCGGCCGCCTGGGCCGCATCCCGCGCCGCGGCGATCACGCCGAAATCGACGGTCTGCGCATCGAGGTCGCCCGCGGCGACGCCCGCCGCGCCCTCTGGCTGCGTGTGCGACGCCTGGCCGGGCCCCATTCCGCCCCCAATCCCGC
>NZ_JCBANH010000202.1:0-1290 GCF_059760925.1 Achromobacter sp. 1011791174 | reverse complement strand
GACCTCTCATGAGCACCGTCACGCTGATTGGCATCGATCTGGGCAAACACAGCTTCCATCTGCATGGGCAGGACGCGGCCGGCAGGATGATGTTTCGCAAGAAGTGCTCGCGCCAGGATCTGTTCAAGTTACTGGGCAACACACCGCGCAGCACAGTGGTGATGGAGGCCTGCGCCGGCGCGCACTGGATGGCGCGCCGCATCGAAGAACTGGGCCACCAGGCCAAGCTCATTTCCCCCCAGTTCGTGCGCCCCTTCGTACAGGGCAACAAGAATGACTTCGCCGATGCCCAGGCGATCTGCGAGGCGGCCTCGCGCCCGAGCATGCGGTTCGTGAGCGTGCGCAATCAGGCTCAGCAGACCGTCTCTGCCCTGCATCGGGTGCGTGAATCACTGGTCGCTCAGCGCACGGGCGTGATCAACCAGGTGCACGCCTTTTTGCTGGAGTTTGGCATCAGCCTGCCTCGTGGTCAGGCGATCCTGCGACGCTTGCCAGCGGTTCTGGCCGAACACGCGCTGCCGCCCCAACTAGGCGCGCTGCTGGAGCGGCTGCGATCGCACTTTCAGTATCTGGATGAGCAGGTAGGCCAGATTGAGCGTGAGCTGTGTCTACAGCTGCGCGAGGATGAACGCAGCCAGCGGCTGCTTCAGATCCCCGGCATCGGGCCAATCACTGCTAGCGTGCTGATGACTGAGCTGGGCGATGCGCGGCAATTTGGTTCGGCGCGCCAGTTCGCCGCTTCGGTAGGCTTGGTGCCTCGCCAGTACAGCACGGGCGGCAAACCCACGCTCCTGGGCATCAGCAAACGGGGCGACAAGAACCTTAGACGATTGTTGGTACAGGGCGCTCGCGCGATCATGCGACACGTGGAGCGACGAACCGACCGGCTAGGCGCCTGGGTGCGCGAGCTGCAGGCCCGACGTCACTCGAACGTGGTCGCTTGTGCGCTGGCCAATAAATTGGCGAGGATCGCCTGGGCCATCCTCGCCAATGGAACGAACTACCGAAGTGAGCAGACTGTAGCGCCAGCCTGACCTTCATCACCGTTTTACGCAGTCACTTCCTGGTTTTGCGACGCGAGTACGTGAAGACATAAACGGCTCAACGGCCTGGCAAGAAACCTGACATGAAATCCAGCACCGCGATGCTGAGGGGCTTTTTAGGTTTGCCGGGCGCGACTCTCATCATGGAGCGGGGGGCCTAGCCCCAACTGACTCCGAATAGATTTGAGCAAGCCCAATTTACGCCTACACCGCCTCGCTTGCAAAAATCGGGCTGACCATAGATTTT
>NZ_JCBANH010000201.1:0-1307 GCF_059760925.1 Achromobacter sp. 1011791174 | reverse complement strand
GGCCAGGCTGCCTATCGCGGACGCCGCGCAACCGACCGCGTGACAGTCGCGTGAAATGGCCGAAGCCCCGCCAGCGCAACGCGCGGACGTGAGGTCTCAGCCCAGTCCGCCGCGCCGCGCCACCAGTCCCGCCATGACCGCGTCGCCCTCTTCCGCCAGGCCTTGCGCCACGCCCTGCCGATCGGCAGGGGTGCGGTTCTGGCTGGCTTTCCACTTGCCTTCGATACGCGCGATGGGAATCTCGACGCCCACGATGGCGCGCATCTGCGCGGCGATGAAATCGGCCGGCGCGTCCGCCACGCGCCAGGGCAGGACGCGGGCCTTCTCCTGGCTCTCGGTCAGGGCCTCGAGCTGCGCGCGCAGCCATGCCGGATCGTCCTGGATCACCGGCTTGCCCCACGCATGCACGGCAACGAAATTCCAGGTCGGCACGACCTTGTGCGTCTCTGCCTTGGTGGCGTACCAGGACGGCGTGACATAGGCCTGCGGACCATGAAAAGCCACCAGGCATTCGGCGCCCGAGGCCAGCTCCGCCAATTGCGGATTCGCCCTGGCCATATGCAGGCGCAGCACGCCGCGCTCGCCTTCGGGATACAGCAGACAGGGAATATGGTTGGCCATCAATCCGCCCGGCCCGGCCGTCATGACCACGCCCAGCGGATGAGCGCGGATGAAATCATGCTGGACGTCGAGGGCATCCTCGCGGAAGGCGGAAGGCAGATACATGGCGGCGGTCGAATCGGTACGTGGAAAACCCGACGATAGCGCCGCCGTGGCTCCACTCAAAGAGCCAGAAAACCCTGGATTTATGGAGCCAGAACCCGGCCGCAGACATGCGCCAGGCCGCCCGGCGCAGGTCTCAGTCCGCCAGCCGCTTGCTCAACAACACCGTCGTGAAACCGCTGTCCCACTCCTCGTCGGGATAAGTATCGATTTCCTGATAGCCATTGCGGGCGTAGAAGGCGCGGCTGCGCACATTGAAGTCGTCCGTTTCCAGGCGCGCCTCGCGCACGCCGGCCTGGCGCATGGCGGCCTCGGCCAGCGCCAGCAGCGCGGCGCCCACGCCGCGTCGCTGCATGTCGGGCTGCACGTGCAGGGCCCAGATGAAATTGCCTTCCCAATCGACCATGCCGGCGACCGTTCCGTCCAGTTCGCAGACATGGAACAGGAGCCCGCGTTCGGCGACATACGCGGCCGTCTTGCCGCTGGCGCGAAAGCGCGCATCGGTCTGCGCCGACATCTGCGGCATCCAGGTGGTTTCGTAGGTGCGCATCAACAGGTCCACGAGCGCGGGCTCCTGTTCCATG
>NZ_JCBANH010000200.1:0-1327 GCF_059760925.1 Achromobacter sp. 1011791174 | reverse complement strand
CTAGCAGGCTGGTGAGAAACCCTTGAATCCTTCCGGATCATGTCCTTCCGATCATTTTTTCCGGCACCGGAAGTGCGCCGTGGCGTGTGATTCAGGGTTCTCTCACCCTCGCATTCCGCTGTTCGCCGGGCAGCGGACGCATCTGTCCCTTCTACGCGGCAGCCGCTCGCATCAGGCTCAGCATTCGGGTCAGGTTGTACGCCGCGAACGCGAACAGTGCCTGGCCCGAGAGCTTTTCCAGCCCCTTGTGCCGCGTCTTGCGCAAACCACCCACCGTCTTGATCCAGCCGAAGGCCTCTTCGATCATCTTTCGCCTGCGCAGACTCATCGCGTAGCCTTTGCCACGCGCCGTGCGTCCATCGACGGCGCTGCCGCTGACCTTGCGCGCCACGTGTGCCTTGATGCCGCGCCGTTCGAGTGCGGCAACGAACTCGGCCGTGTCATAGCCCTTGTCCGCACCCACCGTCGCGCCCGGCTTGCGCACGCTGCGATCAATCATCCGGATCGCCGCCTCCCACTCGGCGCGTCCCGTGGCTTGCGTGCTCTCGACATCGACGACGAGCCCGTTGCGGTTCTCGGAGAGCGCGTGCGCCATGTAGCGCAGCTTCGCTTCCGCGAACTCGCCCTTCTTGTAGAGCCGCGCCTGCGGGTCGGTTGTGCTCTGGTGTGTGGCGTTGCTGCGCGTCTTGCCCTTGAAGTCCGCCTCCGGGTTGCGCCCGGCAGGCTTGTCCGGGCCACTGCCGTCCTTGGGAACGAAGCTCTTGTGGCTGGCCCAGGCCTCGATCATCGTGCCATCGACGCTGAAGTGCTCGTCGGAGACGAAGCCCTGCCACTCGGCAAGATGCAGTACGCGACGGAAGAACTGGCGTGCGACGTCGGTGCCGAGCAGACGGTCGCGATTGATGCTGAAGACGGTGCGGTCCCACACCGCGTCATCCATGCCCAGGCCAACGAACCATCGGAACAGCAGGTTGTAGTCGAGCTGCTCGACGAGCTGGCGCTCGCTGCGGATCGTGAAGAGGATCTGCACGAGCAGCGCACGCAGCAGCTGCTCGGGCGGAATCGACGGGCGCCCGGTGTGCGAGTAACGCTCATCGAACAGCGCACTCATGTTGGCGAGAATGCCGTCGACCAGCGCACGCAGAGTGCGCAGCGGGTGGTCCTTCGGCACGCGTTGCTCCAGGCTCACGTAGCTGAACATCGACGCTTGGGGATTCTCTTGGCCGCGCATGGGAAATCGGGAAAAGCAGAAAGACGATTCGAGGCAGGAGTCTGCCTCAAAACCCGCGCCCGGAGCAGCGGTCGGGGTTTCTCACCAGCCTGCTAG
>NZ_JCBANH010000199.1:0-1375 GCF_059760925.1 Achromobacter sp. 1011791174 | reverse complement strand
AGGCAATGCGCCCCGCTCCCAGCGGGGCGCATTGCCTTGCCCCATGCCTGAAAAAAACCACGACATCCGCCCCGGCCAGTCGATCGAACTGCTCAAGGCCCTGCACATCCTGACCCGCGACGGCAAGATGAACCAGGACAGCCGCCGCAAGCTCAAGCAGGTCTACCACCTGTTCCAGTTCATCGAACCGCTGCTGAAAGACGTGCAGGCGCAACGCGGCGCCGTCACCCTGGCCGACCACGGCGCGGGCAAGTCGTACCTGGGTTTCATCCTGTATGACCTGTTCTTCAAGGAACAGCCCGAAGAGCAAAAGCAAGGCTCGCACATCTACGGCATCGAAACCCGCGAAGAGCTGGTGAAGTCGTCGGAAGAACTGGCCCGGCGCCTGGGCTTTGACGGCATGTCCTTCCTGAACCTGTCGGTGGCGGAATCCATCACCTCCGACAAACTGCCCCCGTCCATCGACGTGGTCACCGCCCTGCACGCCTGCAACACCGCCACCGACGACGCGATCCGTTTCGCGCTGGAGAAAAAGGCCAGGTACATCGTGATCGTGCCCTGCTGCCAGGCGGAAGTGGCGTCGGTATTGCGCAAGAACAAGGCCAAGGCATTGGCCGATCCGCTGGCGGAAATCTGGCGGCATCCGCTGCATACGCGGGAGTTCGGGAGCCAGATCACCAATGTGCTGCGCTGCTTGCAGCTGGAAGCGCACGGGTATCAGGTCAGCGTGACCGAGCTGGTCGGGTGGGAGCACTCGATGAAGAACGAGCTGATCATCGCGCAGTACAAGGATCTGCCGAGAAGGAAACCGGCGGAACGGCTGCGGGAGATGCTGGAGAGGATTGGGTTGCAGGAGTTGAAGGAGCGTTTTTTTCTGGCTGAGGGGTGAGGCTGGGGGGCTGTGATTGAATGGGTAAAGGACCGCTTGCGGTCCTTTTGTTTTTGGGGCGCGGGATTGGAGAGGGATAAAAGCGCCACGCTGTGGCATGCTTGCTTTCCTGCGTTGCGCCTTATACTTGCCCTGCGATCGCACCAACGGTCGCCCGGATTGACAGCCGGAATAACGAACGGCGGACGGCCGCTGCAATAGCGGCATTTTTACGTCCGTAGGCTGACGCACGTCCCTGCTATGGGCGGGCCTTGGCTGGGGCACGCTCGCGTGCGCCGGTTTCGTTCGTTACCGGTCTGTCAACCCGGCTTTGTGCCCGCCCACCCCGATTTACAGCGGGGTGCAGGGTTTAACGACAAAGGAGGCCTTTATGAATGACCATCCCTACACCCTTGACCGCTGTGACCTGCCCCCAGACTTAGTACGGCACCGACATAGAGTCCAGAGTTAAAAACCGTTGTTGCCGGTGCGCCTGAGCAAACTGCT
>NZ_JCBANH010000198.1:0-1442 GCF_059760925.1 Achromobacter sp. 1011791174 | reverse complement strand
TGCTCATGAGAGGTCTCCCAAAAAGAACAATCCCCACTCAGCGTACCGCTTCGTGGGGATCGGGCTGACCATCTCATTAGCCCCCGCTGTATGGCGGGGGCTTTTTCTCAGGGCGCGGCTCAGTGGCGCGTTTCTACCTGAACCAGCGGTTCAGTCGAAACGGACGGCACGGCCTTGCGCTCACGACCCAGGCGGGCCGGCGTGTGCGCGGCGGCGATACGCAGCTGCGTTTGCGCATGGCGGTCCGGATCGGTTTCCACCCACTGCAGGCCAGCGGCGTTGACGACGTCGTGCAGGGCCTGGGCCTTGGCGGACGGCGTTGCTGCCGGGATGACGATGGGTTGCTCGGCAACCGCCGGGGCCGGAGCGGCGGCGGGAGCCGGGGCGGCGGCCACGGGCTCGACCGGAGCGGGCGCTTGTGCTGCCGGCGCGGCAACTTGCGTCACCACGGGTTCGACGGCGGGCGCTTCGACCGGTGCGGCAACGGGTGCGGCAACAGGCGCGGGTGCGGCGGCGGGCTCCACGGCCACGGGGGCCGGGGCTTCGTCGCGCGGCTGCGCTTGCGTGACCACGGGCTCGACGGGCGTCGCCTGAACCGGCTCGGCCTTGACGGCTTGCTCGGCTGCCGGAGCAGCTTCGGCCTGAGCGGCCTGAACGGTTTCTTCAGCAGGCGCGGCGGCTTGCGGCTGAGCAGGCGATTCAGCCGATTCAGAGGGGGCCTGGGCCTGAACAGCCTCGGCGCCGTTGTCCTCGTCACCAGCGTCGTCCAGCTGTTCGTCGCTGCCGATCAGGCCGTTCTCGTCCTGGCTGCGGCGGCCGCGGCGGCTGCGGCGGCGGCGACGCTTGCGCTCGGGATCGGCCGAGCCTTCGGCGCCTTCGGCCAGCGCGATGCCGTCTTCCGTTTGCTCGATGGCATCCGTCTGTTCCTGGAGGGCGGCCACGGGAGCGGCTTCAGCGGCGGGAACGGCGGGCTTGGCGTCAGGCAGCGCGGTGGCCACGGTCTGGGCCAGCGCCGCGACCATGCTTTCCTGTTCGCTCATCGGCGCGTCGGATTGGCCTTCCTCGCGGCGGTTGCGGCCACGGCCGCGACGGCGATTGCGGCCGGCGCCGGCGTCATCGCCAGCGGCCTCGGCTGCCTGCTCGGGGCGGTTGTTGGCCAGCGCGGCCTGGTCGCGATCGGCGCGGGCTTCGTTACGGCCCTGGCGCTCGCCGCGTTCCGGCCGTTCGGCGCGTTCCGGGCGCTCGGCGCGCTCGCCTTCGGCGCGGCGGTTGCCGCGCACGTGCTGGCGGCCGCCTTCGGCGCTTTCAGCGCTGTCGCCGCGCGCTTCATTGCGGCGGTTGCGGTTGCGGTCGGAGCCATGGCGCTCGCCGCGGCGGTCCTGGCCGTCGTGGCGGCCCTTGCCACGGCCGGAGGCGCCGCGCTTGGCGGTGTCTTCCTGGGC
>NZ_JCBANH010000197.1:0-1501 GCF_059760925.1 Achromobacter sp. 1011791174 | reverse complement strand
TCGCGCAATACCGCGACCTGCTGGTGCCGCATGCCGACGGCATGACGCCCAATCATTTCGAGCTGGAGCTGCTGGTCGGCCGCAACGCGAGCCGGCATGGGCCGCCAGGCCTCAGGGCACGATGGACAGGCCCACGCGGAACTGTGAGTCCTCGCGCCGGTTGTAGCCCAGCAGCGTTTCGCCGTAGCCGTTGAAATACTGCAGGTGCAGGTAGCCGTTCATGTTCAGCCAGGTGCGCTGCAGCGGCCAGGCGAAGTCCAGCTGGGTCGTGCGGCGCTGCTGGTCGCCCTGCCGGTACAGGGCCGTGACCACGGCGCCGTTGTCCTGGGCCCAGCGCAGCTGCCAGTCGACGCGGCCGGCGTAGTCGGCGTAGTCCGGGTTCTCGCCGGCCACGCCGAAATACGCCTTGATCCTGGGCGCGAAGGTCAGCGTGCTGCCGCCGTCGAGGCGATAGTGGAAACGCGGTTCGACATAGCCGTCGTTGACCGAGCGCGAATCGGGGCCGTCCTTGCCGTTCGAATTGTGCTCCGCGCCGACGTTCACCCCCAGGCGCCAGTTCTGGCTTTCCGAGGACCAGAGATTGTCGGACAGCCAGAAGACGCTGGGATTGAAGGTGGTGTCGATGAAGGGCATCGAGTCGCTCTGCAGATCCCAGAGCGAGGTCTGGGTGTATCCCAGATAGAAATTCTCGTACCAGTTCGCGGGCCGGTTGGCGGCCGGGCTGAAGAGGCGGTACTTGGCGCTGATCTGGAAGCGCGCGGTGGTCTTGCCGCGCGTGCCGATGTCGAAATACACGGGCTTGTATTCGGATATCGCGCTGCGAAAGCGCGAGAAGGCGTCCGCCTGGCCGGGCGCGGCGGACGCGTCGGGCGAGGGGCCGCCCTGCGGCGAGGCGCCGGCGGCGGCGACTTCGGGCGCGGGCACGGGCTGGCCGCTGCGCGCGTCCACCACCGGACCCTGAGCAGGCGTGCTGGCCAGCGTGCCGCTGTCGCGGCCGGTGGCGTCCAGCGCCATCATGGCGGGCTGGCCCTCGATGGAAACGGCCTGCAGCCCGCGCGCGCTGGCGGGCACCTCGGCCGACCAGGCCAGGCGCGCGAAGTTGTTCACCGGCACGCTGTAGCGCGCCTGCCCGCCCTGCAGGCGGGCCAGGCTGCGCACGATCTGGCCGTCCTGGCCGCGCCATTGCAGCACCAGTTCCGGCGGCGCCTCCCAGGTGGCGCGGGCATTGCCTTCGTTGAAGTAGACCGCCTCGATGGTGACGGTGTCGCCGGGGGCGGCCGAAGGGCGGTCCAGTCGGTAGGACACGCCGGCCGTGGCCGTGCCGGCCATGCCCAGCGCCAGGGCGGCGGACAGGACGTGCAGGGCGGGGAGGGCGTGGCTCGGGCGGAGGAAGCTCATGGGGCGGGACGGATTGAGGGGACGAGGCAATGTAGCATTAAGAGAAAGGCCCACCCCCGAAGCGCTACGCGCTCCCCACCTGGGCGGCCCCCTCCAGGGGGCG
>NZ_JCBANH010000196.1:0-1707 GCF_059760925.1 Achromobacter sp. 1011791174 | reverse complement strand
AGGGAGGGCGTCTTGGATTGAGGGGGGCAGGGTTTGAGGAGGAATAAGCGGGGACGTGTTGTGCCTAAGCTTATATTGATAAGTAATATAAAAAGCTTATCTTATTACTTATAATTGGCCCGTCTATCAGGGGCCAATTCATGAACCTGCAGCAATTTCGTTTTGTGCGTGAAACCATCCGCCGCGACTTCAACCTGACCGAAGCCGCCCGGATGCTCTACACCTCGCAGCCCGGGGTATCGAAAGCCATCATCGAGTTCGAGGACGAACTCGGCATCAAGATCTTCGAACGGCACGGCAAGCGCATCAAGGGGCTGACCAAGCCCGGTTTGGCGGTGTCGCAGGTGATCGACCGCATCATGCGCGAAGTCGACAACCTGAAGAAGGTCAGCGACGAGTTCGCGCGTCGCGACGAGGGCGGGTTGGTGATCGCCTGCACCCACACCCAGGCGCGCTATCTGCTGCCGCGCGTGATCCCGGCCTTCCGCAAGCAATTCCCCAAGGTGCACCTTTCGCTGGCCGAGGGCAGCCCGGCGCAGCTGGCCGAGATGGTGCTGCACGAGCAGGCCGATCTGGCATTGGCCACCGAATCGCTGGCGCTGACGCCGGGCCTGGCCACGCTGCCGGTGTACGCCTGGGAGCACACGGTGGTGGTGCGTCCCGACCATCCGCTGACCGAGCTGACCTCCAGCGCCGCCAAGCGCCTGTCGCTGGCGCAGCTGGCCGAGTACCCCATCGTCACCTATGACCGCGCCTTCACGGGCCGTAGCACGATCGACGAGATCTTCGCCAACCAGGGCATCCATCCCGATATCGTGCTCGAAGCCATCGACGCGGACGTGATCAAGACCTATGTCGACGTGGGCCTGGGCATCGGCATCATCGCCGGCGTCGCCTATGACCCGCGCCGCGACTCCAACCTGGTTGGCCTGCCGGTGGGGCATCTGTTCGGCACGCATACCACCCGCGTGGGCGTGAAGGCGGGCGTGTTCCTGCGCGACTATGTCTACACGTTCCTGGAGATGCTGGCGCCGTCGCTGACGCGCGCCGTGGTGACGGAAGCGGTGCAGGGCACGCCGAAATAGGTGGTCCGCCGACGGGCGGACCCTGAGGATCAGGCGCGGCCCCGTCAGGTGCCGCGCCTTTTTTGTCTGCGGGGGCGTCGGGGCAGAGGCGCTCGACTATCCGCAAGCGCTGGTCCATAAAAATAATTAAATAAGAATGGCTCTCATTTGCGTTGACTAAAAGATAGGAATCATTATCATTACATCCAGTCTCAACGACCCAGTGAGGTTAAACATGACGGCAGGACTGAGTGCAGTAGTGGTAGGCGCCGACCGGCTCGGCAACATTCCCGATTTGCTCAAGGGACACAATATCTCGATCACGCATCACATCAGCGGACGGGATCCCTCGCATCAGAAGAAAACGCTGCAACTGCCCTCGGGCACCCAGCTGGTGATTCTGCTGACCGATTTCCTCGGTCACAACGTGATGAAGACCTTCCGCAACGCGGCGCAACGCGGCGGCATCAGGGTCGTGGCTTGTCGCCGCTCGGTCTGCAGCATGCAGCAGGCATTGCAGCAATGCGGCCTGTGCCCGCGCGCGGGCTCGGGCACGGTGCACTGATTCCGACGCGGTTCCGGCCGGGCGATCAGCCGACAATAGATCAAGACTGGGGAGGCCTGCGGGCCTGCGGCGCGAAGC
>NZ_JCBANH010000195.1:0-1711 GCF_059760925.1 Achromobacter sp. 1011791174 | reverse complement strand
GAAAGAAAGCGACGCGCGCCGTTCAGGCGCGCAGCGCGGAGCCATCGAGGGCATCCGCGAGCCGGGGGGCGGGCGGCGGAGGTTCCACCAGCTTGAGCAGCGCGCGCCATTCGCGTTCGCTGGGGTCGGGCGAGCCGGGCAGGCGGTTGGTGTCGCCGCTGGCGTACTGGCGCGCGGTCTTCTCGCTGACCTGCGCGCTGACCGGGTAGGTCGCCTGGCCGGTGGACTGGATCGCCAGCTGCACGCGGCAGGCGCGGTCCAGATTGAGCATCAGGATGAAGGCCTCGGCCACGGTGGCGCCGACGGTCAGCAGGCCGTGGTTGCGCAGGATCATGGCGTTCTGTTGGCCCAGGTCGGCCACCAGCCGCTCGCGTTCGTCCAGGTCCAGCGCGATGCCTTCGTAGTCGTGATAGGCGACGCGGTTGTAGAACTGCAGCGCCCATTGGTTCACCGGTTGCAGGCCGCAGGCCAGCGAGGACACGGCCACGCCGGCGACGGTGTGGGTGTGCAGCACGCAACCCGCGTCGGGGCGTCCCATGTGCACGGCGCTGTGGATGGTGAAGCCCGCCGGATTGACGTCATGGGGCGTGGGCGCGACCGGATGGCCATCCATGCCGACCTTGACCAGCGATTCGGGCGTGATGTCGCGGAACAGATGGCCGTAGGGATTGATCAGGAAGGCCCCTTCCTCGCCGGGCACGCGCGCCGAGATGTGGGTGTAGATGCTGTCGTCCATGCCGAAATGGGCGACCAGCCGGTAGCAGGCCGCCAGGTCGCGGCGGGTCTGTTGTTCGGCCGCGCTGCTTGGCTGCGCGGATTCCTGGGAGAGGGCCATCGATGCGTCCTGGTTGGGTGGCTGCGGCGCGGGGCCGGGTGCTGGGCATTATGCGTCGATCGTCAACTGTCGACAGTTAGCAGTAGTACTGATATGCTTGAAAAAAACGGGGTGCTATATAGCTGTCGCGCCGGGTTTTCTTGTGCAGGAAAGCCGGCGCATTTCCGCCCCAGACAGAGACTTTCCATGCCCGATACCCAGGCCGCCCTCAACGCTTTCGAATCCGTCAATGTTCCCGACCTGGTCGGCGTCGTCGAAGAACGGCTGACCCAGGCCATCGTGCAGGGGCGCCTGCCGCCGGGCAGCCGCGTGGTCGAGGCAGAGATCGCCCGCCAGATGGCGATCAGCCGGGCGCCGGTGCGCGAGGCTTCGCGCCGTCTGGAACGCCAGGGCATCCTGGTGTCCAGGCCGCGTCGCGGCTTCTTCGTGCGCGAGATGTCGGTGCGCGAGATCGACGACCTGTTCCAGGTGCGCCTGAGCCTGGAGATGACCGCTGTGGCGGCCGCCTGCGAGCATGCCGACGCCGCCGGCCTGGACCGCCTGCGCGGCTTGCTGGAGCTGATGATCGCCGAGGCCGCCGACGCGCCGCAGCACCGCCGCATCGAGCTGGACCTGAGCTTCCATACCCTGATCTGCGAGCTGTCGGGCAACGCCTACCTGCTGCGCCTGTTCTCCAGCACGCAGACCGAGATGCGCATGATCATCTCGCTGATCGACAACGTCTACCAGGATCCGGAAATGGTCGCGGCCACGCACCAGCCCATCCTGGACGCGCTGGCGCGCCGCGATGCAGCGGCCGCGCAGGCCTGCATGAAGGTACATCTGGACGATGCCTGGGAGCACGTCCGCAACCTGTTCGTCTCGCAGCATGGCGCG
>NZ_JCBANH010000194.1:0-1812 GCF_059760925.1 Achromobacter sp. 1011791174 | reverse complement strand
ACAGCAGCATCGTGCCGCCGCGTGCGGCGCGCAGGCTCAGCTTGCGCTTGACCGTGGGCGCGCGCCCGGCTTTCTTCTTACCGACCTTGCCGGGCGTTTTTTTGGTCTGAGTTGTTCCTGAAGGATGGGGAGGAAGATGGAAGCGAGTCTCGAATCTGGTGCGAAGCCCGGCAAGGTCGGTAAGAAGAAAGCCGGGCGCGCGCCCAAGGTCAAGCGCAAGCTGCGCCTGCGCGACGCACGCGTCGGCACGATGCTGCTGTGGGTGATGGCGTTCTTCGCCGTGCTGATCGCGGCCGTTGGCGGCCTGGCGGCATTTTTCCTGCAGCACAACTTTGAATCCATCCGCGAAGTGAATGCGCTGACCGATCGCTCCAAGCAGGTCGACGTGATCAACAGCGACATGCTGCGCGCCCGCGTCAATCTGATGGTGGCGGCGCGCCACTTGCAGGAATCGGGCTGGGGCAGCGGCGAGAATTCGGCTCGCGACGCGGCGACAGCCCTCAAGGGCGCGACCGATCTGCTGACCGGCGTGCGGGCCCGCTTCGCCGATTTCCAGAAGAACATGCTGCAGGACGATACCGGTCGCCAGCTGTCGATGAACCTGGTGCGCCGCTACCGCTCGTATATCGACGACGGCGTCGACACCATGGTGGAAGCGTTGCGCAGCGAGGATTACTCCACTTTCTACATGGTCAACAATGAGTACGGCACGCCTCGCAGCGCCGCGTTCATCGAGGCCATCGGCGAGTTCAGCAAGTACATCGGCGACCAGCAGCAGGCCACGATCGAACAGGCCGACGCCAACTTCAACCGCGCGATGATCGCGGTGGGCGTGGCCGTGGCGCTGGCGTTGATACTGATGGTGCTGGCCCGCGTGCTGTTCGGGCGCCTGGTGGTGCGTCCGTTGGTCGAGGCCGGCCAGCATTTCGACAAGATCGCCGCCGGCGACCTGACCAGCCGCGTGGAAGTCCGTTCGCACAACGAAATCGGGCAACTGTTCGCGGCGCTCAAGCGCATGCAGGAAAGTCTTACGCGCACGGTGTCGACGGTGCGCCGGGGCGTGGACGAGATCACGGTCGGCTCGCGCGAGATCTCGGCGGGCAACACGGACCTGTCCAGCCGCACCGAGGAGCAGGCGGCCTCGCTGGAAGAGACCGCGGCTTCGATGGAGCAGCTGGCCTCGACGGTCAAGCAGAACGCGGACAACGCGCGCCAGGCCAATCAGCTGGCGGCCAGCGCGTCGGACGTGGCTGAGCGCGGCGGTTCGGCGGTGTCGGAAGTGGTGACGACGATGCAGGGCATTTCGGCCAGCTCGCGCAAGATTTCCGAGATCGTGTCGGTGATCGACGGCATCGCGTTCCAGACCAACATCCTGGCGCTGAACGCGGCGGTGGAAGCGGCGCGGGCGGGCGAGCAGGGCAAGGGCTTCGCGGTGGTGGCGGGCGAAGTGCGCTCGCTGGCGCAGCGCAGCGCGCAGGCGGCCAAGGAGATCAAGGGCCTGATCGAGGATTCGGTCGGCAAGGTCGGCGCCGGTTCGCAGCAGGTGGAGCGCGCGGGCGCGACGATGCAGGAGATCGTGGCGTCGGTCAAGCGCGTGACGGACATCATGGGCGAGATCTCGGCGGCGTCGGAAGAGCAGTCCAGCGGCATCGACCAGGTGAACCGCGCGGTGTCGCAGATGGACGAAGTGACGCAGCAGAACGCGGCGCTGGTGGAAGAGGCGGCGGCTGCCGCGGGCTCGCTGCAGGAACAGGCGCAGCGCCTGGCCGAGGCGGTGGCGGTGTTCAAGATCAACGCCGGCGAGGTCATCGA
>NZ_JCBANH010000193.1:0-2216 GCF_059760925.1 Achromobacter sp. 1011791174 | reverse complement strand
AGGCCAGCGTGCCACTGTTGGCCACGTTGCCGCTGATGCTGCCCGTGGCGGAGCCACCCGCGCCGGCGCCCAGCTGCAGCGTGCCGGCCGTGATCGTCGTGCCTCCCGCATAGACGTTGTCCGCGTGCAGCGTCAGCGTGCCCGCGCCGCCCTTGCTCAGCGCGCCGCTGCCGCTGATCGCGCTCGTCACGCCCAGGGTGGCCCCCGCCGCGACATCGATGCCGCCGTCGCCCAAGCCCACCGTGATCGCGCGCCCCGTGTCGAAGCTCGCGGTCGCGGCCAGCGTGCCACCGTCCAGCGACAGCGCACCCGAAGCCGCGCCCAGGTTCGCGTCCCGGGATACCTGCACCGTGCCGCTGTTGACCGCCGTGCCCCCGGTGTAGGTATTGACGCCGGACAGCGCCAGCGTGCCCAGGTCCGTCTTGACCACCTTGGCCGCGCCATCAAGCACCGTGGCGATCGTCGCCGTGTAACCCGCGCCGGCCGCCGTGCCGTCGCCCACGCGGATCGTCGCCTCGTTCGGCCCGCTCCCCGCCGGCGATCCCTTCAGACTCAGCTTGTCTCCGCTGGCGTTACCCTGCAGGACATAGCCATCGGTGGCGAATTGCATGCCCTGCACGTTGATCGCCCCATTGGCGCTGCTGTCGACCCGCACCGTGCCGCTCTGGCCGCTGAAGATCGCGTAGGCGTCCTGGTTCCAGCCCGCGTTGACCCTGCCGCCGACATCGGTCCAGTTGTCGTTGACGCCGCCCGGCGCCACCCAGGTGCCCGAGCCGCCGTTGACCTGGCTGTTGTTCTTGGGACCGGCGCCGCCGTCCCAGTGGTTCAGCGTCAGGCCATTGCTGTACGTAAGATTGACCTGCTTGTCCACCGAGGTCTGGATGAAGTAGTCGGTGCGATCGGCCCCGGTCGGCAGCGCGCCCAGCGTCAGGCCCGCCGCATTGGACAGCGTGCCGCCGTAGCTGATGACGCGGTACACGCCGACATCCAGGCTGCCTCCCGGCGACAGCGCCACGTTCAGCTTGCCGCCCAGCGACACATCGCCCGCCACCACGATCAGGTCGTTCAGCGGGCCGCCGACCACGTTGGCCTCGCCGAACGAATAGTCCAGCGTCGTGCCGCTGCCCAGCGCCAGATTGCCCTTGATCGTCAGCGTGCCCGGCGCGGGGCCGTTGTCGCCGGGCGACAGCGTGCTGTTGCCCGTCAGCGTCACGTCGCCGCCGATCACGCCCTTGCCGCCAAGGGTGGCATTGTTGACAGTCGTCACGCCGGTCGCGGCCGTCTGGTCGCCGTTGACATACAGGCTGCCCGCGTCAACCGTGGTGCCGCCAGTGTAGGTATTGGCGGCTGTCAGGATGGTGGCGCCGTTGCCCTGCTGCGTGAACGAGCCCGTGCCGCTGATGGCCCCGCCCAGCGTATAGGTATTGCTGCGATTGACAACCAGACTGCCGTTGTTGGTCACGTCGCCGACGATGCTACCCGTCGTGCCGCCCGCGCCCAGCCGCAAGACGCCCGCCGTGATCGTGGTGCCACCGGTGTAGGTATTGGCGGCCGTCAGGACCGTGGTGCCGTTACCCTGCTGCGTGACCGAACCCGTGCCGCTGACGGCCCCGCCCAGCGTATAGGTATCGCTGCGATTGACAACCAGGCTGCCGTTGTTGGTCACGTCGCCGACGATGCTGCCCGTCGTGCCCCCCGCGCCCAGCTGCAAGGCGCCCGCCGTGATCGTGGTGCCACCGGTGTAGGTATTGGCGGCCGTCAGGATCGTGGCGCCGTTGCCCTGCTGCGTGACCGAGCCCGTGCCGCTGATTAGTCCGCCAAAAGTATTGATATTGCTGCGGTTGAAAGCCAGCGCGCCACTGTTGGCCACGTTGCCGCTGATGCTGCCCGTGGCGGAGCCGCCCGCGCCGGCGCCCAGCTGCAGCGTGCCCGCCGTGATCGTCGTGCCTCCCGCATAAACGTTGTCCGCGTGCAGCGTCAGCGTACCCGCGCCGCCCTTGCTCACTGCGCCGCTGCCGCTGATCGCGCTGGTCACGCCCAGGTTGGCCCCCGCCGCGACATTGATGCCGCCGTCGCCCAAGCCCACCGTGATCGCGCGCCCCGTGTCGAAGCTCGCGGTCGCCGCCAGCGCGCCGCCGTCCAGCGACAGCGCGCCCGAAGCCGCGCCCAGGTTCGCGTCCCGGGATACCTGCACCGTGCCGCTGTTGACCGCCGTG
>NZ_JCBANH010000192.1:0-2786 GCF_059760925.1 Achromobacter sp. 1011791174 | reverse complement strand
TGCCGGATCACCTGCGCGATGACGACGCGGTAGCCGTCCAGCCAGCGGGACTGGGCGGCCTTGGCCTGCTGGTGCAGCGGGTGCCGGATCAGCGCCTGCAGCGCGTCCAGCGATTCCCAGTAATAGACATTGCTGATCAGTCCGCGCGCCGGGTCTTCCCAGGACTCCTCGCCCAGGTAGCCGGGCAGGGCGCGCGCGGCCTCGGCGATCCGGCCGTCCAGCAGGTGGAAATCCTCGTCGTACTGCTTCTTGGCGAAGATGAAGGTGGCGGTGTACATGGCGGCGCTCCTGGGCACGGGGCGGAGAGGAAGGCGGCGGTGGGGCAGGTCCACCGCCACGCGGGTGCCGGGCGGCTCAGATGCCCTTGAGCGCCAGGCTGACCGCCAGCGCGGCCATGATCACGGCGATGATGCCGTCCAGCACGCGCCAGGCCGAGGCGCTGGCGAAGAACGGGGCGAACAGCCGCGAGCCGATGCTGAGCACGGCCAGCCACAGCAGGCTGGCGGTGAGGGCGCCAGCGGCGAAGGCCATGCGGGCGTCGTCGAAGCCGTGCGCCAGCGAGCCGACCACCACCATGTCCAGCCAGAAATGCGGGTTCAGCAGCGAGAAGCCCAGCGCGCCCAGCATGGCCGCGCGGCGCGAGGGCACGGCCTCGCGCGCCGCCGCCAGGCCGCCGTTCGCGCTCCAGGCGCGGCGGGCCGATTGCAGCGCGTACCAGGACAGGAAGGCCACGCCGAACCACAGCACGGCCGTGGTCAGCCAGGGGAACCAGGTGGTCAGGGCCTGCAGGCCGGACACGCTGGCGAAGATGAAGACGGCGTCGATCAGCGCGCAGATGGCGACCACGCTGGCCAGGTGCGCGCGCATCAGGCCCTGGCGCAGGATGAACGCGCTTTGCGCGCCCACGACGGCGAACAGGCCCAGCCCGGTGGCCGTGCCGCTGGCCCAGGCGGTGAAGAAGAGGGGGGATGACAGGGTGGCGAACATGATGCGGATACCTTTGCTGCTGCGCCTGTGCCGGCGCTCGATGGCTACAAATCCCAGGCGCGCGCGAGGCGTTCGGCGCCCGGTCGTTTCCGGTGGCCTCCGGAGACGGCGGGCGCGCGCGTGGTGCGCGGCATGGGTGTTTTCATCGTCAAGCCGGCCCGTTCCGGCGGCGGCAAGCGCATGCCGGAATGGCTTTTTCGTCCTGGGGAGGCTGGCGATGAAGCGGGGCGTCGGCGCGCGCAGGCGTGCCGGCATGATGAATTGTCGCTTGCCGGCCACATGAAATACAGCTAATTTTCCTTCATTATCTTAAGCAAAACTAATTCAATTATGAAGATCGATCACGGCAATCTGCGGGCCCTGGCGGCGGTGGTGCGCGAAGGCAGTTTCGAGCGCGCCGCGCTGGCGCTGAGCGTGACGCCGTCGGCGGTGTCGCAGCGGATCAAGGCGCTGGAAGACCGCATGGGCCGGCTGCTGGTGCAGCGCACGGTGCCCGCCGCCGCCACCGCCGACGGCCGGGTGCTGGTGCAGCTGGCCGAACAGACCGCGCTGCTGGAACACGACGCGCTCAACCGCCTGGGCGTGGCCGAGGACGACGTGCCGCACGCCAGCATCCCCATCGCCGTCAACCACGACAGCCTGGAAACCTGGTTCGTCGAGGCGGCGCTGCAGTTTTCGGCGCGCACCCGCGCCACGCTGGACATGCAGTCCGAGGACCAGGACCACACGGCCGCGCTGCTGCGCAATGGCGCCGTGCTGGGCGCGGTGACCACGCTGGCCGATCCGGTGCAGGGCTGCCGCATCCATGCGCTGGGCAGCATGCGCTACGTGGCGACCTGCTCGCCGTACTTCCACAATCGCTATTTCTCGCAGGGCGTGAACGCCCAGACGCTGGCGCAGGCGCCGGTGCTGGTGTTCAACCGCAAGGACGCGTTGCAGGCCCGCTTCGCGCACAAGATCTCGGATCCCGCGCCCTGGCAGCCGCCGGTCTGGTGGGTGCCGTCCACCCGCGCCT
The DNA here is from genome assembly GCF_059760925.1 of Achromobacter sp. 1011791174. NCBI lineage: Bacteria > Pseudomonadati > Pseudomonadota > Betaproteobacteria > Burkholderiales > Alcaligenaceae > Achromobacter > Achromobacter sp. 1011791174. Next base: position 784 of record NZ_JCBANH010000192.1, on the reverse strand, counting down.
TCGTGCAGGCCACGCTGGGCGGGCTGGGCTGGACCATGAATCCGCTGCCGCTGGTGCAGGAGCACCTTGACGCAGGTCATCTGATGCTGCTGCGGGGCCGCGCCTGGGAGGACGTGCCGCTGTACTGGCAGCATTGGCGGGTAAACTCCGAGGCGATGGAAGCCCTGACCGATTCGGTCCTGTCCGCCGCGCGCAGCCTGGTGCGGCGGCGCTAATCTCCCGGAGGACATACGCATGAAACTACGCAAGTTCGCAGTCATCGCCGCCATGGGCCTGTGCGCGGCCGGTTCCGCCTGGGCCAAGGACTACCAGGCCGGCCAGGTCGAGATCGACGACCTGTGGGTGCGCGCCTCGGCGCCGGGCCAGTCCAATGGCGCGGGCTACATGGAGATCGACAACAAGGCCACGGCCGCCGACCGCCTGTTGTCGGTCAGTTCAAGCGCCGCCGAGCGCGTCGAGCTGCATACCGTGGAAACCAAGGATGGCGTGGCCAAGATGCGCCAGGTCGAGGGCGGCATCGCGCTGCCCGCCGGCGGCGAGGTCAAGCTGGCGCCGGGCGGCTATCACGTCATGTTCCTCAAGCTGAAAGCCCCCTTCGCCGAAGGCGCTGCGGTGCCCGCCACGCTCAAGTTCGAGAAGGCCGGCGAGGTCGCCGTCCAGTTCAAGGTCAAGCCCGCCGCGCACAACCCCGGCATGAGCCACGACCACAGCTCGATGAAGCACTGAGCGCCAGGCGCTCAGCCGAGCAAGGCGCAAGCGCGATGCCCGCTCCACGGAGCGGGCA
>NZ_JCBANH010000191.1:0-2844 GCF_059760925.1 Achromobacter sp. 1011791174 | reverse complement strand
GCGCGCCCGCTCTTTGGAGTTCATGCGGGTACAGGCTCATCAGTTCATCCTGACCAGGGTGTCCAGGTTCTGCGTGCTCCGGGTCACCGCCTTGCCCACGACTTCGTACTGTACCGACAGCTGCAGCATGTCGGCCTGCAGGCGCAGCAGATTGCCCAGCTCCGGCTGCTCGGCCACCGCGTCCAGCCTAGCGGCCATGCCGGTCCATTTGTCCGAGAATCCGGCAACGCCCGAGCGCAGCCCGTTCAGGATCTGGCTGCCCAGCGTCGGCGTCGCATCGGTCGCGACCAGCGTTCTTTCCAGGAACGAGGCCGGCGCGGCATCCACGGCCGGCGTCCTGGCATCGTCACCCAGGCCAGACCCGAAGACAGCGGCGAACTGCTCCATGGCGCGCACCGAGGCCGGCGACCGCGCCGGCCCGACCTGCGTCGCGCCCGTCACGCCCGTCGCCGCGAGCGCCTGTCCCACAATTCCGATTTCCATGCCCGCTCCCTGTTCCTGTCAACCCAGGCCCAGCAGCCCTTCGGCCAGCTCGGCGGCCCGGGTGCCATTCCCCGCGACGCGGCGCAGCAGCTTCACGCTCTCCGCCCGCCGCCCGGCCAGCTGCAGGGCCACCCCGCGCCATACGTCGAGCAGCCCCGCTTCCTCTTCATCCATCGTCTCGGCCTCCCGCTCCAGCGCGCGCACGGCGGCCTCGGCCTTGCCCGCGTTCATCAAGGCCACGGCCAGGCCGATCCGGGGATAGGCCCGGTCAGGCCTGAACAGCCGCAGCGCCTTGAAGATCGGCTCGGCATTGACCATATCGCCCATCGCGGCCGCCAGAAAACCCACCTCGGTCAGCAGGTGTGCCGCGTCGGCGGCGAGCGCGACGCCCTGCGCGCGTTCCCGCGCCTTCAGTCCGAACAGCTGCTCCATCGCCTCACGCCGTCGCGGCCATGCTGCCCGTCAGCTTCATCAGGGCCTGCGCGCGTTGGCAAAGGGTGTCATGCGAGGCATCGCCCTGCGCGCGTCGCAGGACGGCGGCCAGGGTGTCACGGGCCTGCTCCACCCTGCCGGCGGAAATCTGGCATTCGGCCATGTGCAGCGCCGAATCCGGTGACGCCGGGAACAGCAGATCGTTCAGGCCGTAGATGGATTCCGCTTCTTCATGGCGGCCGATCATGTTCAGGCACAGCGCCATGCCAGCCCAGTAGTGCTTGCGGGTCGGCCCGTACTGCGCCAGGAACGAGAAGATGGGCAGGGCCTGCCGGTACTGCTTCTGCACCACGTGGGCATAGGCCATGCCGTAGATCACTTCCAGCTGCTCGCCGCTGAACCGCTGGGAAGACGGCAGGCCCGCAAGCGATTGGTACACATGGGCCCCGAACTCTCCCCGGGTCTGCTCTTCCCTGTCATCCTGATTCATGCTGTTCTCCCTTGTTTTCTCGCAGCGCTCAGATCGGCTGGCGCTTGCTGATGTTGGCCGTGACCTGCACCATGCTGTCGGCGCCGTCCTTCAGCATCTGCGAGACGAGCTGCACGGCCTCGTCCATTGCTTCCAAGACCTTCTTCAGCCCTTCCATGCCTTGTTCCAGGCGGTTCTGCAGTTCGAGACAGATGGCCTGCAGCTTCTGCTGCTCGGCCCTGGCGTACTCGGCGTCGTGCTGCAGGTCCGCCACCTTGAGATCGTTGGCGCCCTTGGCGATGCCCATCGATCCCTGGATGATGGCGGAGCTGGCGCCGATGATGGTGGTGGCGATCTTGGCCGCCGTGCCCGCGGTCGAGGCGCCGCCCGTCAGGATGCCGCTGACGATGCCCACGGTCAGGGCCGTGGCGATGGTCACGATCATGGCCGCCAGCGCGGCCTGGTTGGCGTCGGCGCCCGCCAGCTCGGCGATGCCCAGCGCCATGGCGCCCAGCATGCTCGGGTCGACCACCAGGACAACCGGGAACATGATGGCCACCGCGCCGGCCGCGATCTTGCCGATGCGCTCGGCCGTCTCGGCATCGACGCCGCAGGCTTCCAGCGTCTTGGCCACCATGGTGGTGACCATATTCGTCAGGCTGATTTCCGGACCGCCGCATTCGCGGGAGATCTGGTCCGCCAGCGCCATGCTCGAACCGATCAGGGCCAGGGTGGCCAGCGCGATCATGGGGGCTCCCAGGCCCCCGGTCAGCCCCGTCAAGCCCGTGGCCACGACCAGGAACAGCGCCGAGGCCACGACGGCGACGATCTTGCCGATCCAGCCGAAGATCTTGCTGACCGCGCTCTGATGCTTGGCTTCCTGGCACTTCTCGATCCACTCTTCGATCTTCTTGTTCTGCGTGGCGCTGTTCTGCTCCTTTTTCGTCAGGTCGTTCTGGATGCCTTCCTTCGCGGTCTGCGACTGGACTTCCTGGTTCTTGCTCTGTATCACGCGCAGCAGATCCACCATGTCATTCATGGAAAACGACTTGACGAATCCAAGCGCCGGCGCGCCGTTGGCGTTGAACACGCCATCCCCGCCGGCGCCCTCTTTCAATTCCTTGGCGATCAGCCGGACCAGATCCTCGCCCGACATCTCCTCGGCGCCCAACGGGACCGGGCCTGTCCTGCCCGCTCCCGTGGCCTCGGCGGCGGAACCGTCCGTCCATGCCGGAACAGCGGCCGGATTCGAATTTGCAACGCTGGTGGTCTGCATGATGGCTGTCTCGTCCGTGATGATGGCTGGCGCGCTCAGATGTTGCGCGCGATGCGGCTGTTGGTCTCGATCCTCGACAGCTGGATGGCGCTGAGCTTGTCGCGCAGGTCGCGCATGATGTCGTCCTTGCCCTTCATGTCGTCGCGCGCAACATCTGCGCGCGCCAGCCATCATCACGGACGAG
>NZ_JCBANH010000190.1:0-2856 GCF_059760925.1 Achromobacter sp. 1011791174 | reverse complement strand
GGGCGGGCATCAGTCCGCCTGATAGGGATCCATGATGCCCATGCCCGCCAGCGTGGCGGTTTCCAGCGCTTCCATGCGCTTGGCGTCGCGGGCCTTGACGTGGTCGTAGCCGAGCGCGTGCAGTACGCCGTGCAGGGTCAGGTGGGCGGCGTGGTGCAGGAAGTCCTTGCGCTGCTCGCGCGCCTCGCGCGCCAGCACCGGCACGCAGATCACGATATCGCCCCGGGCCACGCCCAGCGGGTCGACCCCGTATTCGAAGGTCAGCACGTTGGTGGCGTAGTCGCGGCCGCGGAAATCGCGGTTCAGGCGCTTGCCCTCGGCCGCGCCGACCAGGCGCAGGCTCAGTTCGGCGGCGCTGAAGTCGACCAGGCCGTCTTCGGCCGCCGCCGCCAGCGCGCGCTCGGCCCAGCGGCGCAGGCGCCAGCGCGGCAGGCGCGGTTCGTCGGCCGCGTACTGGACGGAAAGGGACAGGTCAGGCGTCATGTTCTGCGGCACGGTCGTAGGCGTCCACGATGCGGGCCACCAGCGGGTGGCGCACGACGTCGCGGCTGGTGAAGCGGGTGGTGGCGATGCCCTGCACGTCGTGCAGCACCTTGACCGCGTGGGCCAGGCCGCTGTCCTGGCCGCGCGGCAGATCCACCTGCGACGGATCCCCGGTGATGACCGCCTTGCTGCCGAAGCCGATGCGGGTCAGGAACATCTTCATCTGTTCGGGCGTGGTGTTCTGGGCCTCGTCCAGGATGATGAAGGCGTGGTTCAGCGTGCGGCCGCGCATGTAGGCCAGGGGCGCGATCTCGATGGTCTGCTTCTCGAACAGGCGCTGCACCTTGTCGAAGCCCATCAGGTCGTAGAGCGCGTCGTACAGCGGGCGCAGGTATGGATCCACCTTCTGGGCCAGGTCGCCGGGCAGGAAGCCCAGGCGCTCGCCGGCCTCGACCGCGGGGCGCGTCAGCACCAGCCGCTGCACCGTGTCGCGCTCCATGGCGTCGATGGCGCAGGCCACCGCCAGCCAGGTCTTGCCGGTGCCGGCCGGACCCACGCCGAAGGTGATGTCGTGCTTGAGGATGTTGTTCAGGTAGTCGCGCTGGCGCGCGGTGCGCGGGCGCAGGTCGCTGCGGCGGGTGCGCAGCGCGATGCCGTCGCTCTCGTCGTCCAGCGACGGCAGCTCGGTGGCGTCCTGCGCCGGTTCCTCGCGCAGTTTCTCGTCCTGGCGGCCGACGCCGATTTCCACCAGGCCCAGCTGGATGTCGTCCACCGTCAGGGCGCGGTGCACGGCCTGTTCGTGGAAGCGGCGCAGGACGCGGCCGGCCAGCTCGGCGGTTTCGCCCTCGATGGTGACGCGGCTGCCGCGGCGCGAGAGCTTGACGCTCATGCCGTCGGCCAGCTGCCGCAGGTTTTCGTCCAGGGGGCCGCAGAGATTGGCCAGGTGGGTGTTGTCGCCGTCCAGGTTGACGACGGTGGGCATGCTGCGCCGGGCGCGTGAGCGGGCTTGGGTCATTCGGTCCCTTGGGCGTCGCGGTCCACGTCGGCGACCCGGGCGCGCAGCGAATTGGTGTGCGCGTCGGTGATGATGACGTCGACCATCTGGCCGATGAGCCGCGCGGGTGCGGCGAAGTTGACGATGCGGTTGTTCTCGGTGCGGCCCATGAGCTCGTTGGGATCGCGCCGCGACGGGCCTTCCACCAGCAGGCGCTGGCGCGTGCCGATCATGCCGCGGGCGATGGCGGCGGCCTGCTCGTTGATCAGCGCCTGCAGGCGCTGCAGCCGGCGCAGCTTGACGTCCTGCGGCGTGTCGTCGCTCAGGTCGGCCGCCGGCGTGCCGGGACGGCGCGAGTAGACGAAGGAGAAGGACGTGTCGAAGCCCACGTCCTCGATCAGCTTCATGGTCTTTTCGAAGTCTTCCTCGGTCTCGCCGGGGAAGCCGACGATGAAGTCGGACGACAGCGTCAGGTTCGGCCGGGCGGCGCGCAGGCGGCGCACCACGGACTTGAACTCCAGCGTGGTGTAGCCGCGCTTCATGGCGGCCAGCACGCGGTCGCTGCCGGCCTGCACCGGCAGGTGCAGGAAGGACACCAGCTTGGGCAGGCGCGCGTAGGCGTCCATCATGCGCTGGGTCATTTCCTTGGGGTGCGAGGTGGTGTAGCGGATGCGCTCGATGCCGGGAATCTCGTGCACGTACTCCAGCAACATGGCGAAGTCGGCGATCTCGCCGCTGTCGCCCATGGCGCCCCGGTAGGCGTTGACGTTCTGGCCCAGCAGCGTCACTTCCTTGACGCCCTGGTCGGCCAGGTCGGCCACTTCCATCAGCACGTCGTCGAACGGGCGCGAGACTTCCTCGCCGCGCGTGTAGGGCACCACGCAGAAGCTGCAATACTTGCTACAGCCTTCCATGATGGAGACGAAGGCGGTGGCGCCGTCCACGCGCGGGGGCGGCATGGCGTCGAACTTCTCGATTTCCGGGAAGCTGATGTCCACCTGCGAGCGGCCCTCGGCGCGGCGGCGCTCGATCAGGTCGGGCAGGCGGTGCAGCGTCTGCGGGCCGAACACCACGTCGACATAGGGCGCGCGCTTGACGATGGCCTCGCCTTCCTGGCTGGCCACGCAGCCGCCCACGCCGATCACCAGATTGGGGTTGAGCTTCTTCAGGTGCTGCACCCGGCCCAGGTCGGAAAAGACCTTTTCCTGGGCCTTCTCGCGCACCGAACAGGTGTTGAACAGGATGACGTCGGCTTCTTCCGGGTTCTCAGTCAGTTCCAGTTCCTGGTCGCCGCGCAGCACATCGGCCATCTTGTCCGAGTCGTACTCGTTCATCTGGCAGCCGAAGGTGCGGATGTAGAGCTTGCGGGGAGCGCCGGC
>NZ_JCBANH010000189.1:0-3127 GCF_059760925.1 Achromobacter sp. 1011791174 | reverse complement strand
CCTCGGCGGCGGCCGCCCTCGCGCCCACGGCCATCCCCGCCCCCGCGTCCAGCGTCGCGACCAAGGCCAAGACCCACGCCCGGCCCTCGGCGCCGCCTCCTGGCATGCCGCAGTTCGGCGCGGGCGCCTACGGCCGCTACCTGGTGCTGAAGGTGCAGGGCCCGACCGGCCCCCAGCTCGCGCCGCACACGCCCTACCGCCTGTTCCTGACCGGCAAGGATCAGTCCATCCGCAACACGCCCGACGGCAGCGGCGTAATCCACGGCGTGACCGACGCGCAGGGACGCACCGCCTGGATCTGGACCGAGACCGACCACCTGGCCCGCGATTTCACCCTGGTCCGGCTGGCCGGCGACTACAGCTGGGGTCAGGTATTCCAGCTGAGCAGCAGCGGCGAGCACGCGCCGGTGGCCGGATACCCCTACCGCATCGCGCTGCATCAGCGCTGGGGCGAGCTGCAGACCGACATGGGCTATACCTCCGCGCAGGGCAACACGGCCTATGTCAGCGATGCCATGCCTGCGGCCTCGCTCAATCTGTACACCAGCAACGACTTCGATTTCGACCCTGCCTGCTTCACTGAACTGAACATGCTGAACCTGGAGCTGGCCCGGCGCGATCTGGATGCCGCCCGGGAGCGGGTCGCCGCTATGGGCTGCGCGGACGCGCCGGCAGGCAAGGTGGCGCTGGCGACCGTGCTGCTGGGCGCGGGCCAGCCCGAATGGGCGCGGCGCACCGTGGAGGAAGCCACCGCGCCGGCATGGATCGAACGCATCAGCCCGCTGGACGATCAGGCGCTGGCCGACCGCTACATGCTGCACAAGCTGCTGGGCATGCCCGACGCCGCCCTGGCAGACGCCATGGAATTGCAGCGCCGCCAGGCTCGCAAGTCCGGTCGGCCGGATCCGGACTACGCCAACAGCGTCGCCTACTACCTGGCGGACTTCCCGGATTACCTGCCGCAAGCCGAGGCCCAGGCGCGGCGCTCGATCCGCGCGGCCGGCCTGCGGCCCTACAACCAGGCCACGCTGGGCTGGATACGCTTTCTGCGCGGCGACGCCGCCGGCGGGCTGGATATGCTGAAACGCGGCTATGCGGCACAGCCGCGCGATGAGGAAATGGTCGCCGACTACGGCCTGGCGCTATGGCGTGACGGCCAGCAGGCGCTGGCGCGGCGGATCTGGGACCAGGCCGAGGCCCAGTGCGTGTGGGGCCGGCGCCTGTACGATGCGCTGCGCGCCGTGGACTACCCGCATCCACTGTTCCACGCCTCCGGCAGCGCGCAAGTGCAGGCCTACCAGCAGCGCTGCGCGCAGCCCCGGCCGACCCGCGACAAACGCCATCCGCGCGGCGCGGCCGCCTGAGGCGAACCGCGCCAGCGATCCCGGCCCGGGCAGCAGCGCGGGCCGCGCATGCCCGGCTCAGGCCGCGGCAAGCTCCGTGCGCTCTACCGGATCGGCGGCGATCGCCGCCAGGCAGGCCGCCAGCACCTTTTCCGGCGGGATGCTGTTGATGCCCGCGCCGACGACGTCGGGCACGACATCAACGGCGCCAGGACGTTGCCAGAACCATTCGGGGTTGGACTCGTTGAACACGCCCACGTAAGGCACGCCCACGCCCTGCGCGATATGCGAGGGACCGCAGTCATTGGCGACGATCAGGCGCGCGCGCAGCATCAGCGCCGACAGCTCCGGAATGGTCCGGCAATACTCGATCCGGAATTCCGGACGGCGCAGGCTGTTGATCAGTTCAAGCTCGGCGGCCTCGTCCGGCCCCAGCACGAAGGAAAACTGCGTGCCGCGCCCGATCGAGGTCTTGAGCAGGTCCGCCAGCCGGATGTAGTGCGCGATGCTCCAGCGCTTGAACGGGCCGGAGCCGCCGCCTGGAATCATCACCACGTCGACCGGCGCCACCGGGCGCTTGCGCTGCTCGGCGATTGCCCGGAAGCAGTTCAGCGCCGCCTGGTGGGGATCGAAGGAACGGTAGGTGCCCAGCAGCCGCAGATTGGCCAGGCCGATGTATTCGCCGATGTTCTTGGGATGCGAATGCGTCCAGGCGCCGTCGCTCAGGCGATTGTTGCGAAAGCCCATGCGCAACGCCGGACGGCGCAGCAGGCTGACCAGCCCGTAGCGCTCGCTGCTGTGATGCAGATTGATCGACGCATTGGCGCGCGCGGGCAGGCAGCGCACGTGTTCGCGGAAGCTGGACACGCGCACGAATTCATCCACCCAGGGCAGGGACGTGTAGTAACGCCCCACGTCATCCCGGGCCACGACCCGCAGCCGCTGCGACGGCCACCATTGCTTGAGCTGATAGAGCGTTGGAAACGCCACGACCTGATCCCCGTAGCGGGGCTGGCTCCTGATATAGACGACCGTATCCGGCATACCCTCTTTCCCGTATTCCCTGAATTGCACCCGCCGCCCTGCGCGACGGATGACTGACATCGAGATTGATTCTCTTATTGGTATCGCGGCGCTTTTTCAGCTGCCGATCACGCCTCGGCCAGCCGCCCTGGACGCTTCTTCCTGTCCCGGGCGCCACGGCCGCTCGCCGTCATCGCAACGGCCACGCCGCCGATGCCGGCAATTGGCGAATTTACCCGCAGCGCCTCAAACGGAATACAAGAGCTTGTTGAATAAATGTGAAGAGTTTTGAAGTCGTTGTTTTTTGTCACAAACAGGTCCGGAGCCGCGCTTGCCTGCGTCCCGTCCGTCCGGCGCTATGATCGGTACATACGCTGCACGTTGCGCGCCGTTCCGAGGGGATCGGCACAGGAGACTCACCATGACGCATTTCCCATCCGCTTTCCCCCTGCCCCGCCTGGCCATGCTGTTGGCCCTGACCCTGGCGCTGGCCGGCTGCTCGCTCGGCCCCGGGGGCCCGCCCCACCCTGGCGCGGCCAACCCGTACAGCAGCGGCGGCTTCCATGACGCCGGCCCGAACTACCCCGACACCGGCCTTTGACACGATGGTTCCCCAGGGCGCCCGCCCTGGGGAACCATCGCCATGCGCGGCGCCTGTCCCGGCTTCCTCCTCTCCCCCGATCTCATCCGGGCCCGGCATTGCGGCTCGCCGACAGATTGTCGACACGAACGCCCGCCCCCTGCCCCCGCCGCCGCGCAGC
>NZ_JCBANH010000188.1:0-3127 GCF_059760925.1 Achromobacter sp. 1011791174 | reverse complement strand
GGTGGTGCGCTGCACCACCCGCCAGCTGTCGGAATCGCCCGCCAAGGTCGGCGAAGCGCGGGATCAGAGACCCTGGACGCGGCGGCCGGTGTCGGTCTCGAACCAGTGCAGCGGATGGCGGCCGTCCGGGCCGACGTTGACGCGGTCGCCGACCTTGGCGGGCGATTCCGACAGCTGGCGGGTGGTGCAGCGCACCACCAGCGTGGTCTTGCCGACACGGCAGTGGACCAGCTGCTCGGAGCCCAGCGTTTCGACCATCTCGACTTCGCAGGGCACGCCCTGCGTGTTCAGCAGCATATGCTCGGGACGCATGCCCATGATGACCTTGCGGCCGCGGACCTGGGACGGCACTTGCAGCGGCGAGATCTCCAGCGGCTGGCCGTCGGCGGTCTGCACCGTGCCGTCGCCGGCCACGTTCACTTCCATCAGGTTCATCGGCGGCGAGCCGATGAAGCCGGCCACGAAGGTGGAGGCGGGTTTTTCGAACACTTCCATCGGCGTGCCGATCTGTTCCGGCACGCCCTGGTACATGACGATCATGCGATGCGCCAGCGTCATGGCCTCGACCTGGTCGTGGGTCACGTACAGGCTGGTGGTGCCCAGGCGACGGTGCAGCTTCATGATTTCAAGGCGCATCGCCACGCGCAGCTTGGCATCCAGGTTCGACAGCGGTTCGTCGAACAGGAAGACCTTGGGTTCGCGCACGATGGCGCGGCCCATGGCCACGCGCTGGCGCTGGCCGCCGGAAAGGGCGCGCGGGCGGCGGTCCAGCAGGTGGCCGAGTTCGAGGATCTGCGCGGCGGCGTCGACGCGCTTCTTGATCTCTTCCTTCGAGAACTTGCGGATCTTCAAGCCGTAGGCCATGTTCTCGAACACGGTCATGTGCGGATAGAGCGCGTAGTTCTGGAACACCATCGCGATATCGCGTTCGGCGGGCTCGAGATGGTTGACGACCTGGTCGTCGATCAGGATTTCACCGCTGGTCACGGATTCCAGGCCGGCGACCATGCGCATCAGCGTGGACTTGCCGCAGCCGGAGGGGCCGACGATGACGATGAACTCGCCATCCTTGACGTCCATGTCGATGCCGTGGATCACGGGCACGTTGCCGGCGTAGGTTTTCTTGACTTTGCGGAAGCTGAGAGTAGCCATGAGTTAATTCGTGTTATCTGAGTCGTGTTCGGGCGGGCGTGGTGCGCAAACGCAATGGGCAAGCGTCACTTTTCAGTGTCGACCAGACCCTTGACGAACCATTTCTGCATCAGGATGACCACCAGCGCGGGCGGGATCATGGCCAGCATGGCGGTGGCCATGGTGATGTTCCATTCGGTCACGCTGTCGCCGCCGCTGATCATGCGCTTGATGCCGATCACGACGGGGTACATGTCTTCCTGGGTGGTGACCAGCAGCGGCCACAGGTACTGGTTCCAGCCGTAGATGAACTGGATCACGAACAGCGCGGCGATGCTGGTCTTGGACAGCGGCAGCAGCACGTCGCGGAAAAAGCGCAGCGGGCCGGCGCCGTCGATGCGGGCGGCCTCGATCAGCTCGTCCGGCACGGTCAGGAAGAACTGGCGGAACAGGAAGGTGGCGGTGGCCGAGGCGATCAGCGGCAGCGTCAGGCCGGCGTAGCTGTTGAGCAGGCCGAGGTCGGCGACCACCTTGTAGGTCGGCGCGATCCGCACTTCCACGGGCAGCATCAGCGTGACGAAGATCATCCAGAAGAAGAACATGCGGCCGGGGAAGCGGAAGTACACCACCGCGAAGGCCGACAGCAGCGAGATCGCGATCTTGCCGATGGAGATCGCCAGCGCCATGATCAGGCTGACGTACATCATGCGGCCCACCGGCGCGCCGGCGGAGCCGCCGGACGAGCCGCCGAACAGCGCCTGCATGTAGTTGTCGACGAAGTGCTTGCCAGGGAGCAGGGACATAGGCGCGGATGCCACTTCCTGCGCCGTCTGGGTGGACGCGACGAAAGTGACGTAGAGCGGAAATGCCACCATCGCCACGCCGCAGAGCAGGATGACGTGGGCCAGAATATCCAGCCAGGGACGGCGTTCAACCATTGTTAGTAGCCTCGAACAAAATCAATACTGCACTTTGCGGTCGACGTAGCGGAACTGCACGACCGTCAAGGCAATCACAATGAACATCAGCACCACGGACTGAGCCGCGGACGAACCCAGGTCCAGGCCGCGGAAGCCGTCGCTGTACACCTTGTAGACCAGGATCGAGGTCGAGGTGCCGGGACCGCCCTGCGTGGTGGTGTCCACCACGGCGAAGGTGTCGAAGAACGCATAGATGATGTTGACCACCAGCAGGAAGAACGTGGTGGGCGACAGCAGCGGGAAGACGATGCTCCAGAAGCGTCGCGTGGGCGAGGCGCCGTCGATGGCGGCGGCTTCGATCAGCGAGCGCGGGATCGATTGCAGGCCGGCCAGGAAGAACAGGAAGTTGTACGACACCTGCTTCCACACGGCCGCGATCAACACCAGCATCATGGCCTGGTTGCCGTTCAGGCGCGGGTTCCAGTTGACGCCGGAGTGGTTCAGCGCGACGGCCAGGATGCCGACCGAGGGCGAGAACATGAACAGCCACAGCACGCCGACCACGGCCGGCGCGACGGCGTAGGGCCAGATCAGCAGGGTCTTGTAGAGGCCGGCGCCGCGGATCACGCGGTCCGCCATGACGGCAAGCAGCAGCGACACGCCCAGGCCGACCACGGCCACCAGCACCGAGAACACGGCGGTGACGCGGAACGAGTCCAGGTAGGCTTGCTGCTTGAACAATTCGACGAAGTTGTCGATGCCGACGAACTCGGACGACAGGCCGAAGGCGTCTTCGAGCCGCATGGACTGCCACATGGCTTGTCCGGCGGGCAGGAAGAAGAAGACCACTGTGATGACGATCTGCGGCAGCAGCAGCAGATAGGGCAGGGTCTTATGCCCGAATACAACGCGTTTTTCCATAGGGGGAACCCAAGGGTACAGAAAAGCGGCGATGGAAGATCGCCGCCGGAAGAACCTCGTGCCTGAAAGCACGATAGGCCCAAAGCCCCAAAATGACCAGGGCTTCAAGCCTGTGAAACTACGAACTTTACGACTGCGGCGGCCCGTCGCCGGGC
>NZ_JCBANH010000187.1:0-3168 GCF_059760925.1 Achromobacter sp. 1011791174 | reverse complement strand
GCGGGATGCATCGCGGTGTGGCGGGTGTCGCGGATTCAGGCCTTGGCCTTGACGCCGCCCACGATCTGCACGGGCGTGGTGCAGACGTAGCCGACGCCGTAGACCGTGCGTATGCCCATGTCGCCGCCGGCCAGCGCGCGCAGCTTGCGGCGCAGCCGGTGCATGTGGGCATCGAGGCGGTGGGTATCGTAGGCCTCGGCGCTGGCGCCCAGCGCCTCGACCAGGCGGCCGCGCGTCAGCGGCAGCGGCGCGGCCTGGATCAGCGCGCCGAGCAGGCGGCTTTCGGTGTCGGTGATGTCGACGTTGACCCGCGTCGGCGACAGCAGCTGGCGACGCGCCGGATCGAAGCGCCACACGCCTTCGGCGCGCGCGGGATCGGGCGACGGCACGACCCGCAGGCGGCGCGACAGCGACACCAGCGTGGCGCCCAGCTCGGCCAGGTTGACGGGCTTGGTCAGGTAGTGGTCGGCGCCCAGGCTCAGGCCCGAGACCTTGTCCTCGCTGAGCAGGCGGCCGGTCAGCATGATGATGCCCATGGCCGGATAGGTGGTGCGCAGATGCGAGACGCGACTCAGGCCGTCGCCGTCGGGCAGCATCGCGTCCAGCACCAGGATGCCCGGCGTCACGGCCAGCAGCAGCTGGTCCAGTTCGGACAAAGAGCCCGCGGTGAGGATGGCTTCGCCCAGGCCGAGTTCCTGGATGTACTCGGCGATGGTGTCGCGCCAGTCCCCGTGATCGTCGACGATGATGATGGTCACGGCGCCGGACAAGCTAGCGATGTGGCCGACGTGGCGTAACGCGCTCCCATGGCAAACACTCTTTCCGCTCCTTTCATGCCTGCGTTCTTATTTATTGGATTGGGATGTCCCGCACGCTCGATGGCAGCCGGGCCGCGCTCGCGACGCGCTCCGGTTTTGACGCAAGCGGAGAATATCATCAACGCCACCGGGGCGACGCGACGAAAATCAAGCCTGCGGGCCATGAACGGGATTGTCCCGGATTGCTCAAAAAATGACCAGTCCGGCGAGCAGGCTGCGCAGGGCCGCCCGCCGGCGCTTGCCGCCCGCCTTATCCACAGAAACTGTGGATAAGGCGGGCGCTTCCTGTCTTCATCCGGGCAGCCGTTCGATCGGCACGCCCGGCGGTATCTTGCGCATCCGGTCGCGTTCGATGCGCTGCGGCGCGAAACGCGTCTTGCGCGACGCGGCATTCTGCAGCAGCACCGACAGCACGGAGCCCTTGTCCTGGATCCAGTGCGTCTTGCCGCGCAACAATTTCATGGCGTTGTCCGCGGTGCCCAGCTTGTAGGTCATGGCGTTGATCTCCACCGACTGTTTGCCGTTGAAGGCCGAGCCGTCCTGTTCGGTGAGGGCGGCGGCGTCCAGATTGCTGCTTTCATGATCCACGCGATAAATAAACTTCAGTCCGCTGAACGGATCCTGCACGACGATCAGCTTGTCCGAGCCGGATATGTCGGACAGCATGCCGATGACCGTGGACTCGACCAGCTGGTTGCCCCGCTGTTCCTCGGTATAAATAAAGATGCTGTGGCGGACGGCGGCCTGGGCCGCGGCCGTGGCGGGGGTAGTACGGTTCATGCCTGGCTTGATCAATGCGGGGCGGGCGCCGCGGCGTCCGCTGCCCGGTATCGGGTTAACGGCGCGTGGGGGGATGAACTTGAGCGTTCTTGGGGAAAAATCTCCATGCCGCGCCCGCGCCGCGGCGGGGGATGCGCGGGACGGTCCGGCGCGATGGCGGCGTGCTCAGGTCCGCCTGGAGGACCACACGATTGATACTGAGTGTATCAAATGCATGATGAAGTAACGGCGTGTGCGCGGCCGGGTGGAAACCGGCGTTCGGGCGCATGCGGATTGCGCGAGGAGCATCTGGCTTGTCGTATGGAATTCGCGGGGGCATCATGCGCCGATGAAAAATACCGATGTGATTGTCCTGGGCGCCGGCATCGTGGGCGTGAGCGTCGCCCTGCACCTGGCCGCGCGCGGGCGCGCGGTGACGTTGGTGGACCGGCGCGGTCCCGGCGAAGAGACCAGCTACGGCAACGCCGGGCTGATCGAGCGCGCCAGCGTGATTCCCTATGCCTTTCCGCGCGACCTGCGCAGCCTGCTGCGCTACGCGCTGAACAATCGGCCCGACGTGCGCTATCACCCCCGCTTCCTGCCGCGCGTTGCGCCCTGGCTGGCGCGCTATTGGTGGCATTCGGCGCCGTCGCGGCTGGCGCGGGCCGCGCGGGCCATGCTGCCGCTGATCGAGCGCAGCGTGGCCGAGCATGACGCGCTCAAGGACGAGGCCGGCATCGCCGGCCTGTTCCGCCGCACGGGCTGGATCGACGGCGCGCGCAGCCAGGCGGGCCTGGATCAGGCCGCCGCCGAGGCCGCCTCGCTGTCGTCGTACGGCTTGAAGCATCAGGTGCTGGACCGCAAGGCGCTGGCGGCGCTGGAGCCGGCCCTGTCCGAACGAATGGTCGGCGCGGTCCATTGGCTGGACCCGGTCAATGTGTCGGATCCGGGCGCGGTCACGCGCGGCTATGCGGCCCTGTTGCAGCGGCGCGGCGGGGTGTTCGTGAACGGCGACGCGCGCAGCCTGCGGCAGGATGGCGGCGGCTGGCGGGTGGACACCGCCGACGGCCCGCTGCGGGCGCGCGAGGCGGTGGTGGCGCTGGGCCCCTGGTCCACCGATGTGCTCCGGCCGCTGGGCTATCGCGTGCCGATGGCGGTCAAGCGCGGCTATCACCAGCATTTCGCGCTGGAACGGGGCGCGGCGCTGACGCGGCCGGTGGCCGATATCGACAATGGTTTCGTGATGACGCCCATGACGCTGGGACTGCGCCTGACGACGGGCGCCGAGTTCGCCTCGCGCGACGCGCCGCCGACGCCGGTGCAGATCGGCCGGGTCCGCGCGCTGGCGGGACAGCTGGTGCCGCTGGGCGCGGCGGTGGAAGCGCAGCCCTGGATGGGCTGCCGGCCCTGCATGCCGGACATGCGTCCGGTGATCGGCCCGGCGCCGAACCACGCGGGGCTATGGCTGTCGTTCGGCCACGCGCATCATGGTTTCACGCTGGGCCCCGTGACCGGCCGGCTGCTGGCCAGCCTGATCACGGGCGAGGCGCCGGACATGGCCGCGGGGCCGCCGGACGCGCCGGACAGGCCC
>NZ_JCBANH010000186.1:0-3504 GCF_059760925.1 Achromobacter sp. 1011791174 | reverse complement strand
GTTCTTCCGTAAATCGTTTCTTCATTGCCGTTCCTTTGTGAACGGACTCTACATCGATTTCGTACTAACCACAGGGAGCAGGTCATATTCACCCATATCGGCTTGTGCGATGTGCGGGCCAGCCATATTCCTGTCGTTTTTGCTGATTAATCTGCGTGGATAAGTGCTTGGTTCAAATGTTAATAATTGTGTAATCCGATATAAGGGCCGGATAGTTGCGGCACAATACGCAGGCGTATACACGCATCATTCACTTATAAATAACAAAGGAGTTATCCATGACTTCAAGAATGATTGGAGATTTTCGCGTGAGATGCTCGGTGGCTCAGGAAGAGAACCAGGGCTACCGCGTGGAGATCTGGACTCGCCGCATCGGCGGCAGTGCGCCGGAAAAATGCTGGACGGTGCCCGGACAGGAGCCGTTCGCGACCTTGGACGAGGCGGAGCAGGAAAGCCGCAATCTGTTCGAAGAAATCAACGGCGTGCGTTTCAACGGTGAACCGGAGTTTGCTCATGCGTCCGCATAATGGTTGGTGGCGGGCGTCGAGCGCGCCCCGTCGGTGGATCGATCTGGTCCAGGAGTCGTCGCGTTGGGAAGGCGGCAAGGTTCAGCAGGCACCCTTGGCGAAGCCGGCCGTTGCCGGTAAGCCGCTGCCGGTCCCTGCTGTCTGATTCGTCCCTACCGTCGGGCGACCGGACATCGCCCTGACACCCGGCGCATCAGCTCACGAGCGGCATTGCCGCCCTGCTCGAAAAAAAGCCACTCGAAAGAGTGGCTTTTTGCTTGGTTGCGCGCCGGATCAGCGGCGGTGGCCGTGACCGTGCCCCCAATCGCCGTGACGGTAATAGCCGCCACGATCGTGCCAGTAGCGGCCGCCGCCGCGGTAGTACACCGGCGCGGGATAGATCACGGGCGGCGCGACATAGACGGGCGCGGGCCGGTAATAGACAGGCGGGGGCGGCGCGTAGACGGGCGCCGGCGCCACGTACACGGGTGGGGGCGGCGCCACGTAGACGGGAGCGGCCGGGTAGACGACGCCCGGCACGCCGATGGATATGCCCACGTCCACGCGAGCCATGGCCGCGCTGGATATCACCAGGCCGGCGGCGGTCGCGCCAGCGATAAGCCATTTGTTCATGTTGCACCTGCCCGCTGCGTGACGCAGCAAAGTTGAGTATTTGTCGACGCTATTTTCCCGCCTTTCATCGCGGAATTGGTAAGCGCAGCCTGCGCAATAGCGACAATACGCAACCGTCCCCCAGCGTTATGGCGTGGCTGTGTTGCGTTGCCGCATCCATTTTTCGCCCTGGTAAACCCTGAGCTGAAATCGACTGAAATGCGGCGGAATACCGCTGATTCCTGCCGGTGAGTTACAGGCAGTCACCATCTGGAGAGCGGTCGCGACGGCAGGCGCGGGCAGCGCGCTCAGTCTTCCTGCAGCCCGTCCTGCCGGCGGCGGAATTCCACTACCCAGACCCAGGGGTTGGCCGCCCAGGCATGGGTGCCGTAGCGTTCGCACCAATTGAGCGCGAAGGCGGTCTGCAGGGGCACGCCAGGCAGCAGCGACGACGAATGATAGAGCGCCAGCGTGCCCTCGGCGCGGGCGTCGGCCTCGGACAGGCTTTGCAGGCGCTGGATGCGCACGCCTACGACCACCGCGCTGGCGAAGGGCGTGCCCGATTCATCGGCAAGCAGGATGCTCTCGCCGGACTTGCCGTAGGGACAGCTGATCCAGGACGAGGTCTTGCGCAGTTCGGCCGATCCTTTGCGGGACGGTCCCATGGCCACCCACTTGCCGGAGTCCGATGCGTCGGCATACCAGATCGTGGTGGGCTGGGTAGGCTGGGGTTTGACGATGCGTCGCGTCTGTACCTTGTAGCCGTCCAGAATCGCTTGCTTGAGAGGCTCGCTGAATTGGAGTACCTGCCGTTTCATACGTTTGTTTTTCCCCTCGCAATCAACGCTGGTGTGCGAATGGCGCCGCCGCCGGGCGTTCCGTATCGCGCGTCGGGCGCGTCTCGGCCGGGGCACGCAAAGAGTATGCCGCCTGACGCGTCCGGTGTCAGGCGCGTTGCGACATTTTTTATCTTTGATGTTGGGGCATGGGGTATTCGCGGGCTTGTTTGTATACTGGACCCATGAACACAAACCTGCACAATCTCAAGCCCGGTTACTACTGGTACACCATGGCCAATGATCCGCTGGCCGTGATCCACATCCACGACGACGGCGGCGCCACGCTCATGGGCACCGATTACCGCCTGACGCCCGAAGGCGTGGCCGACATGGTCCGCCAGGGCGAGCGCTTCTTCTGGATCGAACCGCCTCAGGCCTGATCCGGCTGGCCGGCGGCGCATGCCGCCGGCGGGATATTCCCCATGACCGATTTGCTGCTGAAGAATGTCCGGTCGCCGGATGGAAGGCGCGTGGACGTCGCGATCCGGCAGGGCCGTATCGCGGCCCTGGGCGAGAACGTCGGCTTGGCGCCCGAATGGCGCGCGTTGCCGGTGGAAGAGGGCGGCGGCGCCTTGCTGCTGCCTGGCCTGGTCGAAGGCCATGCCCATCTGGACAAGACCACCTGGGGATCGTCCTGGTACGTCAATGACGTGGGTTCGGCGCTGACGGACCGCATCGACAATGAGCGCGATTGGCGGGCCGCCAGCGGCCACGACGCCCATGTGCATTCGCAGGCCTTGGCGCTGGCCTTCCTGCGGCTGGGCACGACGCGCATCCGCACCCATGTGGACGTGGATACCGAAGCGGGCCTGCGGCACCTTGACGGCGTGCTGGCCACGCGCGAGGCGCTCGCGGGCCGGGTCGACATCCAGATCGTGGCGTTTCCGCAGTCCGGGCTGCTCATCCGGCCGGGCACGGCGGAACTGCTGGACCGCGCGCTGGCGGCTGGCGCCGATGTGCTCGGCGGACTGGATCCCTGTGCCATCGACCGCGATCCGGCGCGTTCCCTGGATCTGCTTTTCGATCTGGCCGAGCGCCACGGCAAGCCGCTGGACATACATTTGCACGAGCCCGGCGAGCTGGGGGCCTTCACGCTCGACCTGATGCTGGATCGCTGCCAGGCGCTGGGCATGGCCGGCCGGCTCGTGGTCAGCCACGCGTTCTGCCTGGGCGCCCTGGACGCGCGCCGGCTGGACGGATTGCTGACGCGTCTGGCCGCGCTGGACGTGGCGCTGCTCACCACCGCGCCGCCGTCGCGGCCGGTGCCGTCGGTGCGCGCCTGCCGCGAGGCGGGCGTGACGATCTTCGGCGGCAACGACGGCATACGCGACACCTGGTCGCCTTATGGCGAACCCGATATGCTGGCGCGCGCCATGCTGATCGGGATGCGCAACGACCTGCGCCGCGACGAGGAAATCGGCTGGGCCCTGGAGTGCGTGACGACATCCGCCGCGCGCGCCTGCGGCTTCGCCGATTACGGCCTGACGCCGGGCGCGCGCGCCGACCGGGGGGTGGTGGGCGCGAGCTGCGCGGCCGCGGCCGTGGCG
>NZ_JCBANH010000185.1:0-3545 GCF_059760925.1 Achromobacter sp. 1011791174 | reverse complement strand
TCCCCCCACATGCCATCCGGCCCCACGGCTGAAGCGCCCTCGCGGCATACCGACACGCCGGGGACTGGCACCCCTTCCACGGCCACGCCTCCGCCAGCCCCGGTGCCCGCGCCCGTCCCCACGCTCCGGATCACCGAAATCCCCGCCGAACCGCGCGGCAGCTGGCTGGATGCATTGAAGGCAGAGCTGCAACGCTGCGCGGGATTGAGTTTCTTCGACCGGCCGGACTGCGCCTGGGCCGCACGCAAGCAATACTGCGAACCCAACCAAGGATGGGGTACCGTCAAGGAATGCCCTGCCCGCCCGTGAACGTGCCGGTCGGCTCATCCGAGCCCACGCATGGTCAGGAATGAGCGAAAAAAAGTACCCGGCAGAACGCCGCAAGCCGCCCCCGAAATGCGGAAACTACGCGACAATAACCCCACTAGGCTCATTCCCGGGCCACCCACGCAGGAACCCCAAACATGGACTCCGTCAACAACGCCGTCAACACCGTCCTGGCCATGCGCGACGCGCAAACGGTCGATCAGGTTCAAGCCACCCTGCTCAAGAAAGTGCTGAACATGCAGTCGCAAACCGTGGCCACGCTGATGCAGGGCGCCGTGCCGGCCATGGCCCAGGACGCCACGCTGGGCTCGCGGGTCAATACGCACGCCTGAGCACGCGGGGCCACGCCCCGCCACCCAAGTCAACACCCGGCTACACCGTTTCACCGCCACGCAGCTCAATCCGCAAACGAGCCCGCGTCGCCGCCTGCTGCAACTTCTCACCCAACACCTCGCGCGACGGCAAGGCCGTCAGGTACTCGGCGACGTGTATCCCTGATCGGTCCAGTTCCAGCAGTTCGATCTGCTCGCGCTTCTTGCCCGTGCACAGGATGATTCCCAGCGGCGCGGCCTCGCCGGGCTCGCGTTCGTGCCTGTCCAGCCAGCGCAGATACAGCTCCATCTGGCCCTTGTGCGCCGCCTCGAAGTCGCCGATCTTCAATTCGACGGCGACCAGACGCCGCAACTTGCGGTTGTAGAACAGCAGATCCAGATGGAAATCCTCGTCGTCGATCTGGATGCGCTTCTGCCTCGCCAGGAAGGAAAAGCCCGCGCCCAGTTCCAGCAGGAAGGATTCCATCTCGCGGATGATCGCGCCTTCCAGGTCGCCTTCCTGCCAGCTGTCCTGCAGGCCCAGGAAGTCCAGGATGTACGGGTCGCGCATCACCAGCGCCGGCGACATGCGCTGCGCGCCGGCCAGGGTTGCCAGTTCCAGGGCAATGAGCTCGTCCGGTTTACGCGATAGCGCCGTGCGTTCATAGAGCATGGAATTGATGCGCTCGCGCAGGGTGCGCACGCTCCAGCATTCGATGCCGGCCATTTGCGCGTAATAGTCGCGTTGGAGCGGGTCTTTCAACGGCAACAAGGCCACGAAATGCGACCAGCTCAATTGTCGTGACAGTGTCACGACAATTGCCTCCTCCGGGTAGGCGGCCGCAAACTGCACCATCCGGCGCAAGTTCTTGTCGGCGAAGCTGCGTCCATAGTCGTGGACCAGTTGCTCCGCCAGACTTGGCAAGATTTCCTCGCCATAGCCCGCGCGCTGGCCGGCCAGTATGTCTGTATGGATGCGACTGCCAATACGCCAGAACAGCAGCGTCAGTTCGGCGTTGACCGTCGAAACCAGCCGCCGTCTCGATGCCTCGATCAGTACCCGGATATCCCCCAGCAACGCCGCCGGCGCCTCGGTCTGCTCCGCTATCGTTGTCTTGCCTCGTGCCATGCCATCGCCTCCGCAGAATGGACATGCAGGCAATCGTCGTTCATCGATGAACAGCCCGTGGCGCCACCAGGTGCCAGCACATCCCTGTGCGTGAACATAGCGCACGGATGCTCTCGTGGGCAGCGCGGCAGTGACAAACATGTCCACCTTCCACCAGGCTTGCCGAGCGCCGCAGCCGGCACATGCCTTGCGCTGAAGTGCGCCACCTCCCCTCGCGTCACGCTCGTGAGCGCGAGCTTGCAGCCCTGGCGACGAAGCGCTTTTACCCAGCACCGGCCAGACAAAAAAATCCCCGCGCAGCGTCGCCGCCGCGCGGGGATTTCGCAGACAAACCGCGTCTGCTTACTTCTTCTTCATCGGCGGCAAGTCCGTGCACACGCCTTCGGCCACTTCCGCGGCCATGCCGACCGATTCACCCAGCGTGGGGTGCGGGTGGATGGTCTTGGCGATGTCGATCACGTCCGCGCCCATTTCCACGGCCAGGGCCACTTCGCTGATCAGGTCGCCGGCGTGGGTGCCCACGATGCCGCCGCCCAGGATGCGGTGCGTATCCGCGTCGAAGATCAGCTTGGTGAAGCCCTCGTCGCGGCCATTGGCGATGGCGCGGCCGGAGGCGGCCCAGGGGAACACGCCCTTCTCGAACTTGATGCCCTGCTTCTTGGCCTCGTCTTCCGTCAGGCCCACCCAGGCCACTTCCGGATCGGTGTAGGCCACCGACGGAATGACGCGGGCGTCGAAGAAGGACTTCTGGCCGGCCGCGGCTTCCGCCGCCACGTGGCCTTCATGCACGGCCTTGTGCGCCAACATGGGCTGGCCCACGATGTCGCCGATGGCGTAGATGTGCGGCACGTTGGTGCGCATCTGCTTGTCGACCTCGATGAAACCACGGTCGGTGACGGCGATGCCCGCCTTGTCGGCGCCGATCTTCTTGCCGTTGGGGCTGCGGCCCACGGCCTGCAGCACCAGATCGTAGCGCTGGGGTTCCTTGGGAGCGCCCTCGCCTTCGAAGCTGACGTAGATGCCGTCCTTCTTCGCCTCGGCGCCCACGGTCTTGGTCTTCAACATGATGTTGTCGAATCGGTAGGCATTCTTCTTCTGCCACACCTTGACCATATCGCGGTCGGCGCCCTGCATCAGGCCGTCCAGCATTTCCACCACGTCCAGGCGCGCGCCCAGCGTGGAGTACACCGTGCCCATTTCCAGGCCGATGATGCCGCCGCCGACGATCAGCATCTTCTTGGGGATCTCGCGCAGCAGCAGCGCGCCGGTCGAGTCGACGATGCGCTCGTCCTGCGGCAGGAACGGCAGCTTCACCGACTGGCTGCCGGCGGCGATGATGGCCTGCTTGAAGCGCAGCGTCTGGACCTTGCCGTCCTTGCCCGTGACTTTCAGGTGATGCGGATCGACAAACTCACCCACGCCGTGCGCCACGGTGACCTTGCGCGCCTTGGCCATGCCGGCCAGGCCGCCGGTCAGCTTGGCGACCACGCTGTCCTTGTAGCCGCGCAGCTTGTCCAGGTCGATCTTCGGCTCGCCGAAGCTGATGCCGTGGGCGGCCAGCTCGCGCGTCTCGTCGATGATCGCGGCGTTGTGCAGCAGCGCCTTGGACGGGATGCAGCCCACGTTCAGGCAGACGCCACCCAGCGTGTCGTAGCGCTCCACCAGCACGGTGGACAGACCCAGGTCGGCGGCGCGGAAGGCGGCCGAATAGCCGCCGGGGCCGGCGCCCAGCACCAGCATGTCGTACTCGGCATCGGCCGAGCCGCCGAAGCTGGCGG
>NZ_JCBANH010000184.1:0-3550 GCF_059760925.1 Achromobacter sp. 1011791174 | reverse complement strand
GCTGGCCAGCGGCGCCTCGCTGACGCTGGACATGCCGGAACTGAAGGGCTTCAACTTCTCGGGCGGCCTGACGCTGTCGCCGGAATTCGCCGCGCTGCTGGCCGGCCTGGTGATCTACACCTCGGCCTTCATCGCCGAAGTGGTGCGCTCGGGCATCCAGGCGGTGAACAACGGCCAGTGGGAAGCGGCCGGCTCGCTGGGCCTGCGCCGTCCGCTGGTGCTGCGCCTGGTGGTGTTGCCGCAGGCGCTGCGCGTGATCATCCCGCCGATGACCAGCCAGTACCTGAACCTGACCAAGAACAGCTCGCTGGCCGTGGCCATCGGCTATCCGGACATCGTGTCGGTGGTCAACACCACGCTGAACCAGACGGGCCAGGCCATCGAGGGCATCCTCATCATCATGGCAGCCTACCTGACGGTCAGCCTGTCGATCTCGATTTTCATGAACTGGTACAACAAGCGCATCGCGCTGGTGGAGCGTTGAGATGAGCAGCACTACGCATACCCCCAGTGAAGGCCTGCCGCCGCCCAAGACGCATACCGGCCTCTGGGCCTGGCTGCGCAGCCGCCTGTTTTCCTCGCCGCTGAACATCCTCATCACGGTGCTGGCCGCCTGGTTCCTGCTGATGGCGGTGCCGGCGCTGGTGGAGTGGGCCTTCATCAAGGCCAACTACACGGCCAGCAACGCCCAGGA
This sequence comes from Achromobacter sp. 1011791174, assembly GCF_059760925.1. NCBI lineage: Bacteria > Pseudomonadati > Pseudomonadota > Betaproteobacteria > Burkholderiales > Alcaligenaceae > Achromobacter > Achromobacter sp. 1011791174. Next base: position 2,856 of record NZ_JCBANH010000184.1, on the reverse strand, counting down.
ATGCCGCCAGTCGGTGGGCGGCGCCTGCTGGGCCTTCATCATTGAAAAGCACCGGCTGATCCTGTTCGGCACCTACCCGTTCGACGAGCAATGGCGCCCGCTGATCGCCACCATCATCCTGGTGGCGGTGATCGTGTGCAGCGGCATCCGCCGTTTCTGGAACTGGAAGCTGGCCCTGATCTGGACCGTCGGCCTGACGGCCGTCGCGCTCCTGATGTGGGGCGGCGTGTTCGGCCTGAGCTACGTCGAGAACGCGCGTTGGGGCGGTCTGCCGCTCACGTTGATCCTGTCGACCTTCGGCATCGCCTTCGCCTTCCCCATCGGCGTGCTGCTGGCCCTGGGCCGGCGCTCGAAGATGCCGGCGATCAAGGCGCTGTGCGTCGTGTACATCGAGCTGATCCGGGGCGTGCCGCTGATCAGCCTGCTGTTCATGTCCTCGGTGATGCTGCCGCTGTTCCTGCCGGAAGGCTTCTCCATCGACAAGCTGCTGCGCGCGCAGATCGCCATCATCATGTTCGCGGCGGCCTACATCGCCGAGACCGTGCGCGGCGGTTTGCAGGCGATCCCGAAGGGTCAGTACGAAGGCGCCGATTCGCTGGGCCTGAACTACTGGCAGCAGATGCGCAAGATCATCCTGCCTCAGGCGCTGAAGATCGTGATCCCGCCGCTGGTGAGCATCTTCATCGCGCTGTTCAAGGATACCTCGCTGGTGGTGATCATCGGCATCTTCGACCTGACGCTCGCGGCCAAGGCGGCCCTGTCCGACGCGGCATGGCGCGGGTTCGGGGTGGAGGCGTACCTGTTCATCTCGCTCATCTACTTCGTGTTCTGCTTTTCCATGTCCAAATACAGCCAGGCGCTGGAACGGCGACTGGCCACTGGCCACGCGCGCTAGCCACTACCGCGCGTCCGCCGCGAGGCGGGCGCGCACAGCGATATCTACGGGAGTACAGGCATGTCTGATGCCATCATTCGTTTGCAGGACGTGAACAAGTGGTACGGCCAGTTCCACGTTTTGCGCAACATCAACCTGGACGTGGCGCCGGGGGAACGCATCGTGGTCTGCGGACCGTCGGGTTCCGGCAAGTCCACCATGATCCGTTGCATCAACCGGCTGGAAGAGCACCAGAAGGGCCACATCATTGTGGACGGCACCGAGCTCACCAACGACCTCAAGCACATCGAGACGATCCGCAAGGACGTGGGCATGGTGTTCCAGCACTTCAACCTGTTCCCGCACCTGACCGTGCTGGAGAACCTGACGCTGGGCCCCATGTGGGTGCTGAAGAAGCCGCGCGCCGAGGCCGAGGCCACGGCCATGAAATACCTGGAGCGCGTGCGCATCCCCGACCAGGCCAAGAAGTTTCCCGGCCAGCTGTCCGGCGGCCAGCAGCAGCGCGTGGCCATCGCGCGTTCGCTGTGCATGAGCCCCAAGATCATGCTGTTCGATGAGCCGACCTCGGCGCTCGACCCCGAAATGGTCAAGGAAGTGCTGGACGTGATGGTGAGCCTGGCCCAGGAAAGCGGCATGACCATGCTGTGCGTGACCCACGAAATGGGCTTCGCGCGCAAGGTGGCCAACCGCGTCATCTTCATGGACCGTGGCGAGATCATCGAGCAGAACAGCCCGGACGAGTTCTTCGACAATCCGCAGAACGAACGCACCAAGCTGTTCCTGAGCCAGATCCTGCATTGACGGGCGGCGAATCCGGCATGAAAAAGCCGCCTTCGGGCGGTTTTTTCATCGTCGGGCCGCTGCGGTATGCTACGAGCCGCCATTCAAGCGTAGACAGGAGCAAGACCCCATGAACCAAGCCCCCCGCAGCGCCGTCCGTCGCGTCCTGCTGAGCGGCGCCGTGGCGCTGGCCGCCGCGCTGTCCTTCGGCGCGCCCGCCCAGGCCCAGAACACCGATTTCCCCACCAAGCCGCTGCGCTTCGTGGTGCCTTACCCGCCCGGCGGCCCGCTCGACACCATGGCCCGCATGCTGGCCGAGAAGGTGCGCGGCTCGCTGGGCCAGCCTGTCATCGTCGAGAACCGCTCCGGCGCGGGCGGCAACATCGGCGCCGACCTGGTGGCCAAGGCGCCGGCCGACGGCTACACGCTGGTCATGGGCGCGGTGGCGACCCACGCCATCAACCCCTGGCTGTTCGCCAACCTGCCGTATGACCCGGTCAAGGACTTCGCACCGGTCACCATCGTGGCCTCGGTGCCGAACGTGCTGGTCATGAACGTCGAGTTCGCGCAGAAGAACAAGATCGAGAAGCTGGCCGATCTGATCGACTACGCCAAGAAGAATCCCGGCAAGCTGAACTACGGCTCGGGCGGCAACGGCAGCGCCGGCCACCTGTCGGGCGAGCTGCTCAAGGCGCGCGCCGGCATCAGCGTCGAGCACATTCCCTACCAAGGCGCCGCGCCCGCGCAGCTGGCGCTGCTGTCGGGCCAGTCGGACTTCATGTTCGACAACCTGGCCGCGTCCGCGCCGCTGATCAAGGACGGCAAGGTCAAGGCGCTGGCCGTGACCACCGCCAAGCGCTCCTCGTTGCTGGCCGATGTGCCCACCGTGGAAGAGTCCGGCGTCCAGGGCTTCGACCTGGGCACCTGGTTCGGCGTCTTCACCACGGGCGGCACGCCCGCGCCGGTGGTCGCCAAGCTGAACCAGGCCTATGCCGACGCGATGAAGCAGGACGACGTCAAGCAGCGCCTGTTGACCATGGGTTCGGAAGCGGGCCCGATGACGCCGGAAGCCTTCGCCGAGTTCGTCAAGAACGAAAAGGCCAAGTACCAGGAGATCGTCAAGATCTCGGGCGCCAGCCTGAACTGATACGGCTTTGAACCAAGGACGGCCCGGCGCGCCA
>NZ_JCBANH010000183.1:0-3558 GCF_059760925.1 Achromobacter sp. 1011791174 | reverse complement strand
CCCCCCCAGGCCCGCCGGCGCGATACAGGGCGCCGGGCTGGCGACGCGCCGGCGTCAGGCGCCCGGAACGTGAGTTTCGTAGTCTTGCGACAGCGTTTCCAGGGCGGACCAGAACGGGCCGGGCTGGCGGCCTTCCAGCCGGGCCGACAGCACGCGCAGATGGGCATGCCAGCCTGCGGCCACGTCGACCATGGCGGCGCGGTCGGCCAGCTTGCGGTGGGTCAGCGTCAGCAGCGTTCCCTTGTCTTGGGCCTTCAGTTCGAACAGGACTTCCGACGGCTGCCCGGGCGAGCCGCCCCAGGTGTAGGCCAGCGCACGCGGCGGCTCGCAGCGCGTGATCACGCCTTGCGTGGTCACGCCGTTTTCATAGGCGCGGAAGGGCTCGGGCGTGGGCTCGTCCACCGATGAGAGCTGATTGTGCAGGAACCGCAGCGTGACGCCGCCGCCCACCCGCAGCTCCATGTCGCCGCTGGCCAGCCACTGGCCGCGCTTGTCGGATTCGGTCAGGTACGCCCAGACCGTTTCGATATCGGCAGGCAGCAGGCGTTGGAAGCGGATGGTGGCGGGGTCCAGCACGGTGCCGTGGTCATTCATGGCTTTCTCCTGTTTGCGGTGTCGGACGCGGGTTCGCCAGCAGCGCGGTTTCCAGCGCGTCCAGCTTGTCCGACCAGAATCGTTCATAAAAGCGCAGCCATTGCATGGCCTCGGCCATGGGTTCGGGATTCAGGCTGCAGACGTGGTTGCGGCCGCGGATCGACCGCCGGATCAGTCCCGCGCGCTCCAGGGCCTGCACATGCTTGGAGGCGCCGGCGAAGCTCATGCGCAGGGGCGCTGCCAGCTCGCCGATGGTCAGGTCGCCCTGCGACAGGCTGCGCAGCATGTCCCGGCGCGTGGGATCGGCCAGGGCGCGGAACACGGCATCCAGATCGGGGGCGGGGAGAGATTCAACCATAAGGTTGAATATAGCGGAAGCTGAGTCGCAAGCTCAACCGTTTGGTTGAATTAATTTGTAAATGGCGCCTGAGCCCTGCGCGGTCGGGCAGACCCGCATCGCGGCGAGGCCGCTAGGGATTGGATTCCGCCGCCGCTTCCAGCGCGCCGTCATGCCTGGGCAGGTCGTCGGTGATCTCGAACCAGGGCGCGCGGTCGGCCACGTGGCAGTGCGCCGATGGCCGCACGCCGGGATCATCGTCCAGCGCGCCCAGCGGCAGTCCATAGACCTCCGGCGTCTGGTCCAGGCGGCTCAGCAAGGGCGTGCCGCAGGCCTCGCAGAAGCCGCGATAGTTGCCCGGCGATGAGCAATACCAGGTGATGTGGTTCTCGCCGCGCGTCCATTTGAAGTCGGCGGCCTGGACCGTGGCGCGGGTGCGGAAGGCGGCGCCGTGCGCCTTGCGGCACATGCCGCAATGGCAATTGACGACGTCGGTGAGCGGGCCGGCGATTTCATAGGCCACGCGGCCGCAGAGGCAGGAACCTTTGATCATGATGTCGCCTCGCTCAGGTGTGTAAGGGCACGTCTTCGAATATACCCGCGGCGCGCGGCGCCGGCGTGGCGGCAAATGACAAGAGTCTTTCAGTCGGTTGCCTGACCCCGATTTTCGGCCAATTGTTTCCATCTTCGGGTCATCGCGCTGTCATGCCCCAAAAACAGAATGCCGACATCGACGAACACATCAAGGGGGTCGCGATGAATTACGCCATCGACGTGCAGGGCCTGAGCAAATCCTTCCATGCCGGCGCCAAGGCGCTGGACGATGTCAGTCTGCAGGTGGCCGACGGCGAAATGGTCGCCTTGCTGGGCGCGTCCGGTTCCGGCAAGTCGACGCTGCTGCGCCATCTGGCCGGTTTCGTCGCGGGCGACGCGGCCTCGGGCAGCGTCACGGTCAATGGCCAGCTGATCCAGCGTCGCGGCAAGCTCAGCCGGCAGGTGCGAGGCGCGCGCGCCAGTATCGGCTTCGTGTTCCAGCAGTTCAATCTGGTGGGCCGCCTGCCGGTGATCACCAACGTACTGACCGGCATGCTGCCGCGCGTGCCGCTGTGGCGCAGCCTGACGCGCTGGTTCCGGCGCGACGAAGTCCGCGCCGGCCTGGACGCGCTTGCCCAAGTTGGTATAGACGACTATGCATTCCAGCGCGCCTCGACCCTGTCCGGCGGCCAGCAGCAGCGCGCCGCCATCGCGCGCACGCTGGTGCAGAACGCCCGCGTCATCCTGGCCGACGAGCCGATCGCCTCGCTGGATCCCGAATCCTCGCGCCGCGTGATGGACACGCTGGCGCAGATCAACCGCAGCCGCAAGGTGGCCGTGGTGGTGTCGCTGCACCAGGTCGACGTGGCGCTGCGCTATTGCCCGCGCGTGGTCGCGCTGCGCCACGGCAAGGTCGTCTACGACGGCCCCAGCGCCAACCTGACGCCGGCCATGCTGAGCGAGCTGTACGGCTCTGAGCTCAGCGAACTGCTGCCCGAAGCCGCCATCGCCGCTCCCGCCATGCCGGGATTGGCGCCGCTTGCCCGCCTGGTCGCCGCCTGAGCGCATTCACTTTTTCACCCGGAGCCCTTCATGCTACGCAGAACCGCCATCACCTTCATCGGCGCCATCCTCGCCGCCGCCGCGCTGCCCGCGGCCGCGCAGGACGGCAAGACCCTGAACTTCGGCATCATTTCCACCGAGTCCTCGTCCAACCAGAAGCAGGTCTGGCAGCCCGTGATCGACGACCTGAGCCGCGCCATCGGCGTGCCGGTCAAGCCTTTCTTCGCCTCCGACTACGCCGGCATCATCGAAGGCATGCGCTTCAACAAGGTGCAGATGGCCTGGTATGGCAACAAGTCGGCCATCGAGGCGGTGGACCGCGCCAACGGCGAGGTGTTCGCCTCGGTCATCGACAAGGACGGCAACCCGGGCTACTGGTCGCTGCTGATCGTCAACAAGGACAGCGACCTGAAGACGCTGGACGACGTGCTCAAGCGCGGCGCCAGCCTGAGCTACGGCGCGGGCGATCCCAACTCCACGTCCGGCACCGCAGTGCCGGGCTATTACCTGTGGGCCGCCAACAAGATCGAGCCCAAGACCTTCTTCAAGACCGTGCGCGCCAGCAACCACGAAGCCAACCTGCTGTCGGTGATCAACAAGCAGGTGGACGTGGCCGTCAACAACACCGAGTCGCTGGAACGCTATCGCATTAGCACCGGCAAGGACGCCAACGAGCGCGTGCGCGTGTTGTGGAAGTCGCCGCTGATTCCGGCGGATCCGCTGGTCATGCGCAAGGATCTGCCGGCCGATCTGAAGGTCCGCATCCGCGACTTCTTCGTCAACTACGGCAAGGGCAAGGACGCCGAGCGCGAACTGGCCAACCTGAAGGCGCTGACCTACAAGGGCTTCCGCGCGTCCGACGATCAGCAGCTGGTGCCGATCCGCCAGATCGAGCTGGCGCGCGCCAAGGCCAAGGTCGAGGCCGACACCACGCTGGGCCAGGCCGAAAAGCAGAAGCAGCTGGCGGAGCTGGATCGCAAGCTGGCGGACCTGGGTCAACCTACCGCCAAGCAGTAAGCGCTGGCGGGGGG
>NZ_JCBANH010000182.1:0-3767 GCF_059760925.1 Achromobacter sp. 1011791174 | reverse complement strand
GCCCGTCGTCTTTTCCGGCTCGCCGCGCCTTTCAGTCCGCCCGGTCCAGCAGCACGCGGTTGCGTCCGCTCATCTTGGCCTGGTAGAGCAGTTCGTCGGCGCGGCGGAACAGCGTTTCGGCGTGTTCCGCGCCGCTTCCCCATTCCACATACGACACGCCGAAACTGGCGGTCATGCCGAAGCGGCGGCCGTCGCAGCTGGTCACGCTAGCCTGGGCAATGCCCTGCCGCATCCGCTCGGCCATTTCCAGCGCCTGCCCCGGTTGGCTGGTGTGGCACAGGACCGCGAATTCCTCGCCACCGACCCGCGCCACCACATCGGCGTGGCGGAAGTTGCGGGCGCACAGCGCGGCGACGACCTTGAGCGCCTCGTCGCCAGCGGCATGACCGTAGGTGTCGTTGATGGACTTGAAATGATCGATGTCGAACAGGATGAAGGCCAGCACCGGGTCGGCGCCGCGCCAGCGCTCGCGCGTCTCTTCGAAGCGTCGTTCAAATGCGCGGCGATTGAGCAGGCCGGTCAGGAAATCCGTCTCGGCCATGGTCGCCAGATCCAGTATCAGGCGGTCGCGCTCCGACTCCAGCCGCGACTTGCTGGCGGCGGTGTCCTTCAGGACGCTCAGGGCGCTGAACATCCCGTTGATCTCGCCCCGGTAGCGGTCCAGTGGAATGGCGGGGACTGGACCGCCGTCCGCGATCGCGCCGATGATGCGCGTCGCCTGCACGAACGGTCGGATGACGCGCTTGCGGAACTGGCTCAGCGACAGCAGCAGAGCAGCGGCCAGCATTGCGGCGGCGGCCAGCGTGGCCAGCAGCACGCGGACCGAGGAGGCGCGCTGAGCGGCGATGCGCTGCTCCACCCGGTCCAGCATGAAGTCGCGGAATTGCGTGATCGAGCGCATCAGGGGCACGTAGGCGTCGGCCACTTCGCGCGTCGTCAACCCGGCGCCCGCCGGACCGCGCGAGGCGAGTTCGCGCAGCCGCTCGATATAGGCGATGCCATCGCCCATGTACAGGTGCTTCATGTCCATGTAGGCAATGGTGCCGCGCAATTCCGGAATGCTGGAAATGCGCGCGTCGATCAGGGTCTGCAACTCCTCGATGCGGCCGAGCACGCGTTCGATCTTCAGCTGGTCCGCATCGTTCAATGCCCGGCGCCGGCTCAGAGCGGGAGTGAATGTCGAACCGAGCAGGCCGGCCTGTTCGCGCAGCTCGCCGGCCAGGATGGCCAGCGCCATCATGTCCGAGGCGTCGGATTGGTTGCGCATCACGATGCCGATGCTTTCGACCATGCCGGTGCGCAATTCAGGCACCACATCCACCATGCCGTCGACCACGGACCACACGTTCTGGCCAGACCTGGCGCCTCGCGGCGCGTCGATGGCGAGGTCGGCGTTCGCGCGCGCGATCGCCAGGGCCTGGCGGATGCGCTGAATGTTGGAGAATTCCTTGGCGCCGTGCGGGCTCAGCGGCGCGCGGTACAGGGCCAGCAACTCGGCCAGCTTGGCATCGCTGCGTTCGCGGGCATCCCGCAGCGAGGCGAGGAGGGCGGGCGGCACCGGCAGGTTCTCGCCCAGCGCGGCGTTCATCGGGCCGCGCTCGGCCGAGACCAGCTCCATGGTCTGCAACGTGCAACGCACGGCGGTGAAGGCGGTGGAGGCGGCGGCGGTCGAGGCGTAGGCGCGCCAGTTCTGCTGGACCACGATGCCGGTGAGCACGGATACCGGCAAGACCACGCCCGTGGCCAGTATCAGGAAATACCGCTCCAAGGATTTGAGGGCGTAGGCACTGCGCAACATACGGAAAAACCGGCCCTAAAACAATGTCTGTGCCGCGCAGAATACTTGAATTGCTGCAGCAGGAGCGCCAAGCGCGCGCAAGCCGTCGCAATTTTGAAACGCTATATCAGAATAAATCTTTAAGTTTCAACAGAACTCGGATTTTCATCAGATTGTTGCGCCTTCGCGCATCGATGCGCGCCCATGCGGCGCTCAGGCCTGGCCTTGCAGCACGACCCGGTTGCGGCCGCCTTGCTTGGCGGCGTAGAGGGCTGCGTCGGCCTCGGCGAAGGCCTGCGCCGGCTCGGCGCCGAAATCCTGCCAACAGGCCACGCCAGCCGACACGGTGATGCCGCCGATGCCGGGCATTGGACAGGCTTCGACCCGCTTGCGCAGCCGCTCGGCCACCAGGCCGGCTTCCTTCAGGCCCGCGCCGGGCAGCAGCATCAGGAATTCCTCGCCGCCGTTGCGGCACAGCACGTCGGCGGGGCGCGAGCATTCGCGCATGATCTGCGCCATGTGCCGGATCACCTCGTCGCCGGTCGAATGGCCATGCGTATCGTTGACGTTCTTGAAGTGGTCGATGTCCAGCGCGATCACGCCATAGCGGATGGCCGAGGCGCGCATTTGCTCGACGGCGTCCTGCATGCCGCGCCGGTTGCGCAGGCCGGTGAGGGGATCGGTGATGCTGGCCAGGTTGAGCTTGCCGATCTTCTCCTGCAGGCTGGTGAAGCTCCAGATGACGGCATGCTTCAGGCGCTCGGCCTCGAAGTACCAGGCTTTCACCGACCGGACGCGTTGCATGGCGACGGCCACATCGTGATGTTCCACATTGGTCGCCAGCTGCGCGAGCGGCAGCGAGATCATGCGAGCGCACCACCAGATCGCCAGCAGGAAAGCGATCGCCAGGGGCGCGGCATAGCCGAGCAGGGCCCAGATCAGCTCCTGGATCGGTTCCAGCGTGACGGCGGTGGGGCGCTGGGCGATGATGCCCCAGCCGCTGCTCGTCACCACCGCGTAGCCCGCCAGCATGTCGACGTCCTTGGTGTTCAGCAGGCGGCGTGCGCCTGACTCGCCTTGCTTGACGGCGGCGACCACGGGATTGTGCGAGACATCCTCGCCCAAGCGGCTGGGATCGACGTGGTAGATCAGCTTGCCGTCCCGGTCCACCACGTACAGATAGGAGCCATCCTGGTAATGGTGGCGGCCCAGCAGTTCCTGCAGGGCGCTCTCGTTGCGCAGGTGGATCGAACCCGCGATATAGCCACGATAGCGGCCATCGCGGGAGTAGATCGGGTGCGACAGCGTGATCAGCAGATTGCCGGCGATCGACACATAGGGCGGGCTGATCAGCGCCTGGCGCGCCTGGATCGCGGCCCGGCTTCCCGGGCTGTCGACGCGCGCGCCGAGAAAGCCGCGAAAGTTTCGCGAGGCCGCCAGGATGACGCCGTCCGCGCCGACGATGCCCACGGAATTGAAGCTGTCGCTCTGTTCCTGCACCCGGCTCGCCTCGGCCTCGAGCGCGGCGGGCGAGTCCAAGGCGTCGGCCACGTGCTGGGCGCTGTAGCGCAGTTGCTGCTGCGCGCCCTTCAGGAAGTTGGCCGCGCTCTCGGCCAGCTTGGCGGCATAGACGCGGTTGGACTCAAGCGTGTTGGCGATGAGCTGGTCGCGTTGCACGCAGTAGCTCGCGTACAGGGCGTTGGCGGTTGCGGCAATGGCGCTGAAGACGGTAAGGGCGAGCACCAGCCCGCGCAGATGGATACGCATCGAGAACGTGGCGGACATGGCTTGGTGCGGGCGCGGCGGCCACGTGACGGGTCAGCTTGTAGAGAGAGGGGGGATTACGAGCGAGATTGTAATCAGGAGCGGGCCGGCGCCCTTCAGGTCGTTGCGCTATCGGGCGGCGCCGGCATCGCCGGCGTCTCGCGGGGCGGCCGGCTGCTCCGTTGCCGCCAGATCAAACAGGCGGGCGGCCTTCAGCGTGGCCGCC
>NZ_JCBANH010000181.1:0-3977 GCF_059760925.1 Achromobacter sp. 1011791174 | reverse complement strand
GTGGCGGTCATGGCGGGCGGTGCGCGACGGGGAAAGCCCCATAATCTAGCAACGCCGCCGCGCGCCACAAAGCGAATAAAACGCGAAGCGCTTCTTCGCCGGAAGGAAACATCGCGCCGGGGAAGCCGGCGCGACTCCGATCAGGGTTGGCCGCCGGAGCGGGCAGGCGGTCTCAGGCCGGCAGGGCCAGCAGCTCGCCCATGCGGACCGGGCCGCGCACCGAGGGCGTGTCGGACCAGCGGATCTTGTCCGGGCCGAACAGCACGATGGCGGTGGACCCGAGCTTGAAGCGGCCCATCTCGGCGCCCTTGTCCAGGTGGATGGGCGCGCGCGCGTCGGCGTCGTAGCGCGTGGCCTTGACGCCGCGCTTGTGCGGCGTGACCAGGCCGGCCCAGACGGTTTCGATGGAGGCGACGATCATGGCGCCGACCAGCACCAGCGCCATGGGGCCGTGCTCGGTGTCGAAGATGCAGGCCACGCGCTCGTTGCGCGCGAACAGGCGCGGCACGTTGCGGGCCGTCAGCGGATTGACCGAGAACAGCCGGCCTGGCACGTGGACCATTTCGCGCAGCGTGCCGGCCACCGGCATGTGGACCCGGTGATAGTCGCGCGGCGACAGGTAGATGGTGGCGAACTCGCCGCCCTGGAACGGCGCGGCGCGCTCGGCGTCGCCGCCCAGCAGGTCGGCCAGTCCGTAGCTGTGGCCCTTGGCCTGGAAGATGCGGCCATGCTCGATGGCGCCCATCTGGCTGATCGCGCCGTCGGCCGGACACAGCACCGAGCCGGGTTCGTCGTCCAGCGGCCGCGCGCCGTCCTTCAGCGCGCGCGTGAAGAAATCGTTGAAGCAGTCGTAGGCCAGCGCGTCTTCCTGCTCGGCCTCGCTCATGTCGACGCCGTAGCGCTGCACGAAGCGCGAGATCATCCAGTTCTTGACCGCGGGTTCCCGGCAGTCGGACGCGTATCCGAACAGGCGCGACACCAGATGGTGGGGCGCGAGGTACTGGCTGGCGAGAAATAGCTGGTCTTTGATGGGCATCTGCGGGGGAAATAGCAGCGTCCCGCAAGGAGCGGGACGCGATGGAAGGGGCGCGCGGGCGGGGGCGCGCAATGGGCGCGATTGTAACCTGATCGGCCCGCGTGGCGTATGTCGTCAGACCCCGAGCCAGACTCGAATCAAACTCGAATCAGACCCGCGCGAGATCCGCGCCAGGCCGGGCGGCGTGTGGCTTCAGGCCGCCTTGGCGGACAGCTTGGTCTGGTACAGCCAGGCCTTGTAGTCGTCCAGGTCGCCGTCGAAAGGACGCACCTGGCCGTCGGCCACGATGATGAACTGGTCGGTGCTGGCGCGCAGCAGGTGGCGGTCGTGCGAGACCAGCACCAGCGTGCCCTCGAACTGCGCCAGCGCGCTGGTCAGCGCTTCGCGCGTTTCCAGGTCCAGGTGGTTGGTGGGTTCGTCCAGCAGCAGCAGGTTGGGGCGCTGCCAGACGATCAGCGCCAGCGCCAGCCGCGCCTTCTCGCCGCCGGAGAACGGCGTGATCGGGCTGGTGGCCATGGCGCCGTTGAAATTGAAACTGCCCAGGAAGTTGCGCAGCTCCTGCTCGCGCACATTGGGCGCGAGCTTGGTCATGTGCCACAGCGGCGATTCATCGTGGCGCAGCATCTCGACCTGGTGCTGGGCGAAGTAGCCGATGGACAGGCCCTTGTTGAACTGGGTGTCGCCCGCCAGCGATTGCAGCTCGCCGGCGATGGTCTTGATGAAGGTCGACTTGCCGGCGCCGTTGATGCCCAACAGGCCGATGCGCTGTCCGGCCTGCAGCGAGAAATTGATGCCGGACACGATGATCTTCTCGGACACGGTCTGCGTGTCTTCATCGATGTTGCGGTAGCCGGCCGACACCGCGTCCATGGTCAGCAGCGGGTTGGGCGCGCGCAGCGGCTCGCGGAACTCGAAGGAGAACTCGGCGGCGGCGCGCAGCGGCGCCACTTCCTCCATCCGCGCCAGCGCCTTGATGCGGCTCTGCGCCTGGCGCGCCTTGCTGGCCTGGGCCTTGAAGCGGTCGATGAAGGACTGCAGGTGCGCGCGCTGGCGCATCTGCTTTTCCATCATGCCCTGGGCCAGCACCAGCTGCGCGGCGCGCTGGCGCTCGAACGACGAGTAATTGCCGGAATAGCGCCGCAGCTTGCGCTCGTCGATGTGCACCACGACGTTGACCACTTCGTCCAGGAAGTCGCGGTCGTGCGAGATGATGAGCAGCGTGCCCGGATAGCGCTTGAGCCAGTCCTCCAGCCAGATGATGGCGTCCAGGTCCAGGTGGTTGGTGGGCTCGTCCAGCAGCAGCAGGTCGGACGGGCACATCAGCGCCTGCGCCAGGTTCAGGCGCATGCGCCAGCCGCCCGAGAAGCTGGTCAGCGGCAGCCGCATCTGTTCCTGCGTGAAGCCCAGGCCGGTCAGCAGCTGCTCGGCGCGCGAGTGCGCGGTGTAGGCGTCGGCATCGGCCAGCGCGGCGTAGATCTCGGCCATGCGCAGGCCGTTCTCGGCGCTTTCCGGCTCGGCTTCCAGCGCGGCCAGCTCGGCCTCCAGCTGGCGCAGCGTGGCGTCGCCGTCGATGGCGTATTCGATGGCCGGGCGGTCCAGCGCCGGCGTTTCCTGGGCTACGTGCGCCATGCGCCAGGTGGCCGGGTAGTCCAGGTCGCCCTGGTCGGCGTGCAGCACGCCGCGCAGCAGCGCGAACAGGCTGGACTTGCCGGCGCCGTTGGCGCCGATGAGGCCGATCTTGTCGCCGGGGTTGAGCAGCAGGTCGGCTTTGTCGAGCAGCGGCTTGACGCCGCGCGCGAGGGAAACTTGTTGGAAGCGGATCATGGTCGAAGCGGAAACGGGGGCGGGCCGGCGCGGTACCGCCGCGCGCGACACGGCGCGCGTGGCGGGATGAAGGGCGTGGGGTTCCGGCCTGGAGTTCAAGCGGCCCGCGCGCGGAACGGCACGGCGCAGGGCCTGGCGCCGCGCCGCGAAGCGCGGCGTCGTGCGCGTGAGGAACCGTATTGTACCGGGCCGGCGTGGCAATGCCGTTGCAGGGCTGGCGCGGCGGTATGGATGAGGGCGAGCGCGCGGCGCGCGCTCAGGCGGCGGCGATGGCAGCGGCCAGCGCCAGCACGCGTTCGGCTTCGCGCGCGTGCAGGTTTTCCACCAGCGAACCGTCGACCACCGCGACGCCCTGGCCGCTGGCCTGGGCATCGCGCCAGGCCTGCAGCCGCTTGCGCGCGACGGCGATCTCTCCGGGGCTGGGCGCATAGGCCGCGTTGGCGGCGGCGATCTGGCGCGGATGAATCAGCGTCTTGCCGTCGAAGCCTTGGTTGCGGCCTTGCTCGCAGGCCAGCGCCAGGCCCGCGTCATCGTCCAGGTCCAGGTGCACGCCATCCAAGGCCGCCAGTCCGTGGGCGCGGGCGGCCATGACGGCCAGCGAACGCGCCAGCAGCGTTTCCTCGCGGCCAGGCGTGTGGCGCGCATGCAGATCCTTGACCAGGTCCGACGTGCCCACGACCAGGGCCGCCAGCCGGGGATGGCCGGCGATGGCGTCCAGACGCAGAAAGCCCAACGGCGTTTCGCACATGGCCCACAAGGGAAGGTCGGCGGGCGCGCCGGCCGCGTCCAATGCCCGCGCCAGCGCGTCCAGCTGGGCCGGGCTTTCGACCTTGGGCAGCAGCACGGCGTCGGCGCCGGCGGCGGCGAGGGCGCGCGCGTCGTCCAGTCCCCACGGCGTGTCCAGCGCGTTGATGCGCGCCACGCATTCGCGTCGGCCGTAGCCGCCGGCCTGCAAGGCGGCCGCCACCTGCGCGCGCGCCTGTGGCTTGGCGTCGGGCGCGACCGCGTCCTCCAGGTCCAGGATCAGCACGTCGGCATCCAGGCCTCGGGCCTTGTCGAGCGCGCGGGCGTTGGCGCCGGGCATGTAGAGCGCGGAGCGGCGGGGGCGGGGCGTGGC
>NZ_JCBANH010000180.1:0-3991 GCF_059760925.1 Achromobacter sp. 1011791174 | reverse complement strand
CCCTTCAAGGCGCGCGGGCCGCAACGCTTTCATTCCACCGCCAGCTCTTCCCAGCCCAGCTCGCGCGTGCGCGCCAGCGCCTCGGTGACTTGCCGCGCCGCGTCGCGCGCGGCCTCGGCCAGGGGCTGGCCGGCCAGCAGCGCGGCGGTGATCGCGGCCATGAATACGTCGCCGGTGCCATGCACCGACGGCGGAATGGCGATCTCCGAATGGCTGACCACCGTGACCTCATCGCGCGTCACCACGGCCAGGCGCAGCGTGCCGGGCTCGGCCTGGGCCGGCGCGGCGCTGGTGGCCACGATCCAGCGCGGGCCGCGCGCGATCAGTTCGCGGGCGGCGGCGACCACCTCGTCCAGCGAGCCCAGCTTGCGGCCGACCAGCAGCTCCAGCTCGAAATGATTGGGCGTCATGCCGTCGGCATGCGGCACCAGCAGGTCGCGGTATTGCGCGACCAGGCCCTCGTTCACGTACAGCCCGTCGTTGCGGTCGCCCATGACCGGATCGATATGCACCTGGATGTCGGGCCGGGCGGCGCGCAGCGCCGGCAGCCAGCGCGCCAGCGCGTCCGCCTGGGTCGGCTGGCCCAGGTAGCCGCAGACCACGGCCCGCGCCACGCGCGTCACGCCCCGGTCTTCCAGACCCTGCAACAGGCCGTCGAACCAATCCATGGGCACGGCCCCGCCGTGCAGCGTCGGATAGTGCGGCGTGTTGCTCAGGATCACGGTGGGCACGGCCAGCGCGCGCCAGCCGGCCTTGCGGAACACCGGCATGGCGGCGTTGTTGCCGACGCAGCCATAGACGACCTGGGATTGGATGGAAATGATGTCCACCTGGACGGTGGCGGCGGGCAGCGCTGCGCCTGGCGTTGGGGCAGCGGAAATTGCGGTCATGCTGCAAGCTCCTCGGGGGAACGGATAGGGGATCGCCGCCAGCCGGCGGCGTCCGCTTATTCTAGTCCCGCCCCCGGCTACTCTCCCGGCCGGGCCGTGACCAGCCAGCCGGCGCCATCCAGCACGGCGCTGTCCAGCCCCGTCAGATGCGGCAGATAGGGATAGGCCAGCGCCGACACGATCTGGCATTGCGCCAGCTGCTGGTGCTCGGCATTGAGCAGGTACTGCAGGCCGCCCGCCGCCGACGGCACGCGCAGCAGCGCGGTCTCGCCGCGCGCCAGCCAGGCATTGCCCAGCGCGCGCGTGGCCTGCAGGTCGGTGAGCCAGTTGGCCGGCGCATCGCTGTCCTGTATCGCGCTCTCCGGCGCGACGACCTCCAGCAGGAAGTAATGGCGCGGCAGCGCGCGCGGGTGCGCCACCTCGGCCTGGGCCAGCCGCGCGAACACGGCGGCGGCCGGACTGGCGTCCAGCACCACCACCGGCGCGCCGGGGCCATGCCAGCGGCCTGGCGGCCTCCCGCGGGGCCGCAGGTCCTGGCTGTTGCTCAAGCGCCAAAGCGCGATCATGGGCCGTTTCCTTCGTCTATGTTGACCAGCCATTGCTCGATCATCGCCGCATACCGGCCGTACTGGCACAGCAGCAGCGGCACCCGGCCGTGCAGGCGACGCTTGGGCTGGCACAGCCAGCGGTGCGCCAGCTCGCGCTCGCCGAAGACCAGCTCGGCCAGCCACGCGACCCGCAGCGCGCGATAAAGCACGCGCAGGTCGGCCAGGTCCAGGCTGGCCTCGCGCGCCGCCTCCCGCGCGCGGCCCGGCTCGGCTTCCGGCACCAGCGGGAACCATCGGCGCATCTCGTCGGAAAAGGTGGCGCGCAGCGCCTGAATCAGGGCCGCCGCGCTCTGGACGCTGACGGGCGGATCAGCCTGGCCCAGCGCCTGCAGCAGCCTGTCATCCAGGCGCCGCGCCAGCGCGGGCACAGGCTCCGGCGCCTCAGGGCTTGGCGCTCGCGACGGCGCCGCCGGCCGCCGGGGCGGCCGCGGTTTGCTCGAAGGCGGCATTGAGGGCCGCGCCATCGATACTGACGGTTCCCGCATTCAGCAAGCCCTCCAGATAAGCGCGCGCGGCAAGTTCCTGACGCTGGCTGCGCAGCGCGGCGCGCAGTTCGCCCTTGACCTGATCGAACGGAGTCACGCTGGCCGGACGCAGGTCCGCCAGCTTCAGGATATGAAAGCCCGCGGCGGACTGCACCGGGGCCGACACGTCGCCGGTCTTGAGTTGCTCGACCGCCGGGCGCATCTCCGGCGTCAGCTGGGCCAGCGGCAAAAAGCCGATGTCGCCGCCCTGTTCGCGGCTGCTGGCATCCTGCGAATTGGCGCGCGCCAGCGCGGCGAAATCGGCCTTGGGCGCCTGGGCCCGCTTGACCAGTTCCTGCGCCTGCTTGCGCGCGGCGGCCACGGCCTCGGCGTCGCCCAGCGGGGCCGGCAGGAAGATCTGGCTGACGCGGTACAGCGCGGGCTGGGCCAACTGCGGCTTGGCGCGCTCATACGCGGAGGCCAGGTCGGCCTCGGTCGGATAGTCGTCGGGCGCGCGGCTGACGGATTCCAGGTAGCTCTGCATCAGGATCTGTTCCTGCGCCGCCTGGAAAGCGCGCTTGACCTCGGGCTTGTCCTGCCACCCCTGCACCCGCGCCTGTTCGATCAAGGCCTTCTCGGCGAGCCGGGCGCGCAGCCATTGATCCAGGCCCGCGCGATTGTCCTTGAGCTGCGCGCGCGACTGCGCCGGCCGCGCCGGCGACCAGCAGCACGGCGGCGGCGATACGGACTTTCGTGGGCTGTTTCAGGATGCTGTTCATGGTCTGTCTCACAAGCTGGCAAGCGCTCGCGGCGGGCGGCGGACACGGACCGGATCCGCCATCGCGGACGCCGGCCCGGGGCGCCGCCCCGCGGGCCTTAGTGCGTCGTCGGCTCGGCCGCGGATTCGGCCTGCGCCTCGGACAGCGATTCCTGGGACTGCCCGGCTTCCTCGCCGGCGCCCGGCGTGGCGTTGGCGCGCAGGAACAGCAGGAATTCCTGCAGCAGGCGGTCCCACAGTTCGGTGGTGGCGAGCAGATAATTCTCGGACACGCCGCCGGCCACGATCACGTCCAGTTCCAGCACCAGGAAGGCGCCTTGCACGGTCAGCCGGGCGAAGCGCTTTTCCACGTTCCAGCGCTCGGCCAGGCCGGCCGGCAGCTCGCCCTGCACGCGCAGCGCGCAGCTCAGCGTGTAGTCCAGGAACTGGCCTTCCGGCAGGGCCGGGTTGCCCATGCGCGCGGCAAAGCCCACGCCCTGGCTGGCGCTGAGCAGCTGCACCATGCCGTTCTGCTCGGACACGGTGACGCGGTAGCCGGCCGATTGCAGCACTTCCTGCAGGCGTTCGGCGCTCACGTCGAGAATCAGGTTGGAGTCGGTCATCGTCATTTCCTTGCGGGTTTATTTGGTTTGGGCCTGCATCGCTGCCGAGGCCGGGACCTGCGCGTCGTACAGCTTGTCGCCGTACTCCTGCGCCTGTTCCTCGAACTTCACGCGCGCACTGCGGGCGAAGGGCTGGCGCATGGCCATCATGTCGCCCGTGCTGACGCGCTCGTAGGCATTCAGGATGTCCTTGCCGGCCTGGTACATCTCGCGGTTCTTGGCCACGCAGCTCTTGACCTGCTCGTCGCGCTGGGCCAGCGCGCCGGCCAGCTTGGCGCGCTCGCTTTCCTTGGTGCGCGCCAGGACCAGCAGCTCGTCGTAGGCGCCCTTGAACTTGCCCAGCTGGGCGTTGCTGGCGGCGATCTGCGACTGGGCGCTTTCCAGCACGGCGCTCTGCTGCTGCGACAGCTTCTCGGCCTGGCCCTGGGCGCGGGCAAGCTGACCGCGCAAGGCTTCCAACTCCTTCTGCGCCGCGTCGCGCTGCGCCTCGGCCGCCGCCTTGGCGGCGTTGACCTGGGCCTGCTCGCTCTGCATCTGCTGCAGCTGCTGCGTGGTGCTGCGCAGCTGCGCGCGCAGCTTCTCTTCCATGCTTTCGGCTTGCGCGGCGCCGCCCAGCGTCAGGCCCGCGGCGCACAGCGCCGCCATGGCC
>NZ_JCBANH010000179.1:0-4042 GCF_059760925.1 Achromobacter sp. 1011791174 | reverse complement strand
GGGTAGTAGTGGTGGGTGGCAGTTTACGTAAACGTAAATTATGATGCCTTGACCCGATCGTCAAGCACGGAGCGCAAGGCAATGAATCCCAACGAGCACCAGCTGCAGTACCCATGGGGCGATGTCCAGCCCGAACCCGGCAAGGCCCAGGCGGTCGCCGACGGCGTGAAGTGGATCCGCATGCCGCTGCCGTTCGCGCTGGATCATATCAACCTGTGGCTGCTGCGCGACGAGCTCAACGGACGCCAGGGCTGGACCATCGTCGACTGCGGCATCGCCCGCGACGAGGTCAAGGCGCTGTGGGAGCGGGTGTTCGAGCAGGAACTGGACGGCCTGCCGGTGCTGCGCGTGCTGGTCACGCACATGCATCCCGACCACGTCGGCCTGGCGCACTGGCTGTGCGAGCGCTGGAACGCCGAGCTGTGGATGACCATGACGGATTTCATGGTGGCCTCGCTCTGGTCCTCGCGCCGGGGCGGCGACGGCGTGGGCCCCGGCGGCCAGTCGGCGGTGGACCATTTCGCGCGCCACGGACTGGTCGACCCGGCCTCGCAGGAACAGATCCGCCAGCGCGCCAATTACTATCCCGGCCTGGTGCCGGCCATGCCGACGCGCTACACGCGCATCCTGCACGGTGATCAGGTCCGCATCGGCGGCCGCGACTGGCGCGTCATCGTGGGCTACGGCCATGCGCCCGAGCATGCCTCGCTGTACGCGCCCGACCTGCGCGTGCTGATCTCCGGCGACATGGTGCTGCCGCGCATTTCCACCAACGTCAGCGTGTTCGACTACGAGCCCGACGCCAATCCGCTGCCGCTGTACCTGCGTTCGCTGGACGGCTACGCGGACCTGGCCGAGGACACGCTGGTGCTGCCCTCGCACGGCCGTCCGTTCAAGGGGCTGCATGCGCGCATCGCGCAGCAGCACGAGCATCACCGCGATCGCCTGGCCGAAGTGCTGGAGGCCTGTGCGCAGGGGCCGAAGTCCACGTCGGACATCGTGCCCGTGCTGTTCAAGCGCAAGCTGGACCTGCACCAGCTGACCTTCGCCATGGGCGAGGCCCTGGCGCACCTGCATGCGCTGTACTTCGAAGGCAAGCTCAAGCGCGCGCAGGACGCCGACGGCATCGTGCGCTTCACGGCGGCCTGATTGTCAGGCGCGACGCCGTCGCCAGCCGCAGCGCCAGTCCCACGAACACCAGCGCCGCGATCCGGTTCAGCCAGCGCCGCGCCGTCACCGAGCGCTGCAGCAGCTCGCCGAACGCGCCCGAGAAGAAGGCGATGGCGCCGAACACCAGCAGCGTGGCCAGCATGAACACCGCGCCCAGCTGCACCGTCTGCGGGCCGATGGGGCCCAGCGCGGGTGAGGTGAACTGCGGCAGGAAGGCGAAGAAGAACAGCAGCACCTTCGGATTGGTCAGGTTCATGATGATGCCGCGGCGGTACAGCGCGGCCGGCTTCTGCGGCTCGGGCCGCTGGCCTTGTTCCGGGCCGACCGGCGCGCGCAGGATCTGCCAGGCCAGATACAGCAGGTAGGCCGCGCCCGCCAGCTTGAGCGCGGTGAAGGCCATGGGCGAGGCGGCGAACACCGCCGCCAGTCCGATCGCCACGGCCATCGTATGCCCCAGGATGCCCGTGGCCAGCCCCAGCACCACGAACATGCCGGCTTTGCGGCCCCAGATGGCCGATTGCATCAGCACGAAAAGATTGTCCGGCCCCGGCGTCAGGGCCAGCAGCACGGCGATGCCGAAGAAGGCGATCAGGTTGTCCAGGGGCAGCATGGGAGTTCCGGCGGTAGGGTGTTGCCGGCCGTCATCGGCCGGAAGTGGCATGATACGGGCAAACCGCGAGACGGCGCGCCGGCATTCCGGCGCGCCGCCAGGGCCACGAACCGCGAACCATAAGCGCGGAGGACCGCCGGCGCGCAAGACGAACATCAGACAGGAGACACCGTGTCCACCGAAAGCCCTATTGCCGGCGATCAGCCGCTGGAAACCTGGCTGCGCGAGCGCCACAGCTGCCGCGCCTTCCTGCCCGAGCCGGTGCCGCGCGCCGTCATCGAGCGCATCCTGGCGCTGGCGCAGCGCACCGCGTCCTGGTGCAACTGTCAGCCCTGGCAGGTGGCGGTGACCGAGGGCGCAGCCACCGAGCGGTTGCGGCAGGCGCTGCTGGCGCGCGCCGAAGAGCCCGGCTTCACGCCGGACTTCCCCTTCCCCGCCGAGTACCGCGACGCCTATCTGGCGCGCCGCCGCGAGGCCGGTTTCCAGCTCTATGGCGCCGTGGGCGTGGCGCGCGGCGACCGCGAAGGCTACCGCCGCCAGGAACTGCGCAACTTCCAGCTGTTCGACGCGCCGCACGTGGCGGTGATCAGCACCGATGCCGCGCTGGGCGAGTACGGCGCCATCGACTGCGGCGGCTATGTGGCCACCTTCCTGCTGGCGGCGCAGGCCAACGGCGTGGCCGCGGTGCCGCAGGCGTCCCTGGCCATGTATCCCGAGGTGCTGCGCGAGACGCTGGACATCGATCCGGCGCGCCGCGTGGTCTGCGGCATTTCCTTTGGTTATGAAGACACGGCCCATCCGGCCAACAGCTATCGCACCAGCCGCGCCACCTTGGACGAAGCGGTGACCTGGCTGTCGCGCTGACCATCGCGCTGAACACCGCGCGGCACGCCCGCGCGGTACTATTTTCCGACTGTTGCTTTCCGAACATCGAACTACGCGAGCCTGCCTTGAAGACGCCCCATCCGCACATCGACACCGTCCTGCAGCATGCCGGCACGGCCCCGTTCAACCCCGCCACCGGCACCGCGCCGGTGCCGCTGCCGGCCATGCGCGCCAGCACCGTGCGCTTCCAGAACCTGGCCGCGTTGGAGAACGCGCAGCGCACCAAGGCCGCCGGCCAGCGCGCTACGACCTACGGCCGCATGGGCATGGACACGCATGCCGCGCTGGAAGAGGTCTTCGCGCAGCTGGAAGGCGGCACGCATTGCTACCTGGCCTCGTCGGGCCTGTCTGCCATGACGATGGTGATGCTGGCGCTGTGCTCGGCCGGCGATCACGCGCTGATCTCGGACTGCGTGTACGGCCCGATGCGCGAGCTGGACGACGCCGTGCTCAAGCGCCTGAACATCGACATCACGTACTTCTCGGCCGACGACGCGCTGGACGAGCTGGTGCGTCCGAACACGCGCCTGCTGTACGTGGAGTCGCCGGGCTCGCTGCTGTTCGAGATGCTGGACATGGGCGCGATGGCGTCCTTCGCGCAGCGCCACGGCCTGGTGCTGGCCACCGACAACACCTGGGGCTCGGGCTATATCTATCGTCCGCTGATGCTGGGCGCGCAGGTGTCGGTGATCGCCGGCACCAAGTACGTGGGCGGCCACTCCGACCTGATGCTGGGCGCGGTGGTGACCAACGATGAAGAGATCGCGCGCAAGCTCAACCGCACGCAGTACGCGATGGGCTATTCCATCAGCGCCGACGACGCCTGGCTGGCGCTGCGCGGCGTGCGCACCATGCCGATCCGCATGGCCCAGCATGCGCGCAACGCCTTGCAGGTCTGCGAATTCTTCAAGAGCCGGCCCGAGACCGTGCGCCTGTTCCATCCCGCCTGGCCCGAGGATCCCGGCCATGCGCTGTGGCAGCGCGACTGCACCGGCTCGAACGGCATGCTGTCGGTGGAGCTGCGCCTGTCGCCCGAGAACGCGCGCAAGTTCGTCGACGCGCTGACGCTGTTCGGCATCGGCTTTTCCTGGGGCGGCTACGAGAGCCTGGTGCAGCTGGTCTCGCCCAAGGACCTGTCCAAGCACCGTTATTGGGGCGAGGGCCAGAACGCGCTGGTGCGGCTGCACATCGGCCTGGAATCGACCGAGGACGTGATCGCGGATCTGGCGCAGGCGCTGGATCAGGCGAAATAGGACCGGTCTGAAATCGGGTGCCTGTGAGCGGCGCCCATGAAAAATCTATGGTCAGCCCGATTTTTGCAAGCGAGGCGGTGTAGGCGTAAATTGGGCTTGCTCAAATCTATTCGGAGTCAGTTGG
>NZ_JCBANH010000178.1:0-4257 GCF_059760925.1 Achromobacter sp. 1011791174 | reverse complement strand
ACCCCGGCAGGCCCAGGCCCGCCGCGGCGACGCCCGCCCCCAGGATCAGATCGCGCCTGGCGCGCCAGACCCGCTCAGGCGTGATCTCGGACGACTGGATGGCGTCGGGCTTGCGTATCAGCATCATGATCTCCGAAGTCGGCGGCCGCGAAAAACGCGCGGCGCAATCCATGGACGACTGTGCGCCCCATGATATTCCGCTCCGGGCGAAATGCGCCGATCTTCAGCCTGCGCCCGCCCGGCGCGTCACACCAGGCGGATAGACCGGATCAGGAGCAAGACGTTCCGGAGCACGATGACACGGTTCGGCCGGATCACGGGAATTCCGATTGAAGGAAACGTCGCCGGCGAGCGTCGGCCCGCGCTCAGGCGGCGGCGCGCACCCGGTCAAGCAACCACTCGCGCACCAGGGGCACGCTGCCCAGCACCGCCTGGGGCGAGCAGCCCTCAAGTTCTTTCAGGGTATGCGCGCCGTAGGTCACGCCCAGGCCGTGCACGCCGGCATTGATGGCCATCTGCAGGTCGTGCGATGTGTCCCCCACCATCAGGACCTGCTCCGGCGTCACGTCCAGTTCCTGCATCAGCTCATGCAGCATGGCCGGATGCGGCTTGCTGAAGGTCTCGTCGGCGGTCCGGGTAGCCGCGAACCTGGGCCCCAGCCCGGTGGCGGCCAGCGCGCGGTTCAGGCCGATACGGCTCTTGCCGGTCGCCACGGCCAGCTGGATGCCTTGCCCGGCCAGCGCATCCAACATCTCGGGCACGCCGTCGAACAGGCGCAGCTCGGGATCCCGCAGCAGATAATGCGTGCGATAGCGCTCGAGAAAGCGCGGCACCATGGCCTGCGTCAGCTCGGGCACCGCGCGGCGCAGCGCGCTTTCCAGGGACAGGCCTATGACCCAGCTGGCATCGGACGCCGAGGGCACAGGCAGCTCCAGGTCGCGACAGGCGCCTTGAATGGCGGCCACGATGCTGTGAGTGGAATCCATCAGGGTGCCGTCCCAATCGAACACCACCAGCGTATACATAGACATCAGACAGACTCCAACTGTTTCAACAACTTCAGGCATGCGGGGGGCAACTCCGCCGTCAGCGTCAGGGTTTCGCCCGTCAGCGGATGCGCCAGCGTCAGGCGATGCGCATGCAGAAACATGCGCCCGAACCCCTGACGCGAAAACTGCGCCCGGACCTCGTCGTTGCCATACTTGTCGTCGCCCACGATGGGAAACCCGCTGGAAGCCAGGTGGACCCGGATCTGGTGAGTACGCCCCGTGCGCAACTCCGCGTCCACCAGGCTGTAACCGCCGAAACGCTGCTTCAGGCTGACGATAGTATGCGCACGTTGGCCGTCCGGATCCACCTTGACCCGGCGCTCGCCGCTCTGCGTAGTCCATTTGGACAGGCTCAGCTTGATGTGCTGGCGGTCGTTGACCCAATCGCCTTCGACCAGCGCCAGGTAGTGCTTCTCGCCCTTGCCCTCGCGCAGCATGGCGTGCAGGGCCAGCAGCGCGTTGCGCTTCTTGGCGACCATGAGCAGGCCGGACGTTTCGCGATCCAGCCGGTGGACCAGTTCCAGGAATTTCGCCTGCGGCCGGGCGGCGCGCAACTGCTCGATCACGCCAAAAGACACACCGCTGCCGCCGTGCACCGCCACGCCGGCGGGCTTGTCGACCACCAGCATGGCGTCATCCTCGTAGACCACCGGGAACTCGGCGGCCGGCACGGGCTTGGGCGCGCCAGGATCGGGCAGCCTCAGGGGCGGAATGCGGACGATGTCGCCCTCGGCCACCCGGTAGTCGGCCTGGATACGGCCCTTGTTTACCCGCACCTCGCCGCCGCGAATCGCCTTATAGATGTGCGTCTTGGGCACGCCTTTGCACAGCCGCAGCAGGTAATTGTCCAGGCGTTGGCCGGCATGTTCGGCGTCGACCTCGACCATCCGGACGGCGGGGGGGCTTGCAGGGGAGGAAGTTTCTTTGCGCATTGCGGAAAGCGACATATAATCGGGACAGCCTTAAGGGGCTGAACTAGCCGCCTGGCGTAGAGATGCAACAAGTACGCAACTCCGTCGAGCGCGCGGGCCGCCATTGTACTGCCTGCTGATTCAACCCCTGGGTCTCTTGGTCGCCGGCGCAACCGCGGCCTGCCGGACAGTGGTGTGGCATTCACTTTTTGCCCGCTGTCGCCGCAGGTCCGTTGCTTGCCGCAAGCGCCCTGAAGCATCGCAAGAATCGTCGCATCTACTATTTAAAGCACCAGTTGCGCGTCGGCATCCATTCCTGCCGCAACTGACGTTCACAGCACATTCCGTCAAACCACACTCAGTGAAGCTGACCCTCCTGCTGACAGAACCCCGTGCCGTACGGCACGACGTGCCCGCCTGACCCGCGGCGGATACGCCTGGGCGCCGCCCAGGTACGGTCCGCATCCTTCTTGCCCGCTTCAGCCGCTGCGCCCGAGTGACCCGAGGTCACGCGCCGATATCGGCGCGTCATGACAACGGAGAACCCCTCTCATGAAGCGCATGCTGTTCAATGCGACGCACCAGGAAGAATTGCGCGTCGCTATCGTTGATGGGCAGAAGCTCATCGACCTCGACATCGAGACTGCCGGCCGCGAACAACGCAAAGGCAACATCTACAAAGGTGTCATCACCCGTATCGAACCCGGCCTCGAAGCCTGCTTCGTCAACTACGGCGAAGACCGTCACGGCTTCCTGCCCTTCAAGGAAGTGGCCCGCAGCTACTTCAAGGAAGGCGTGGACGTGCGCAGCGCGCGCATCCAGGACGCCCTGCGCGAAGGCCAGGAACTGATCGTCCAGGTTGAAAAGGAAGAGCGCGGCAACAAGGGCGCCGCCCTGACCACGTTCATCTCGCTGGCCGGCCGCTATCTGGTCCTGATGCCCAACAACCCCCGTGGCGGCGGCGTTTCGCGCCGCGTCGAGGGCGAGGACCGCCAGGAACTGCGCGACACGATGGAGCAGCTCGAGCTGCCCCAGGGCATGAGCATCATCGCCCGCACCGCCGGCATCGGCCGCAACGTCGAAGAGCTCCAGTGGGACCTGTCCTACCTGCTGCAGCTCTGGACGGCGATCGACGGCGCGGCGCGCGACAATTCCGCGCCCATCCTGATCTATCTCGAGTCCAGCCTGGTCATCCGCGCCATCCGCGACTATTTCTCCCCGGAAATCGGTGAAATCCTCATCGACACCGACGAGATCGCCGACCAGGCCACCGCGTTCATGAGCGTGGTGATGCCGGACAACGTCCAGCGCGTCAAGCGCTACCGTGACGACATCCCGCTGTTCTCGCGCTTCCAGATCGAACACCAGATCGAAACGGCCTACTCCCGCACCGTGCAGCTGCCGTCCGGCGGCGCCGTGGTCATCGACCACACCGAGGCGCTGGTGTCCGTGGACGTCAACTCGGCCCGTTCCACCCGCGGCGCCGACATCGAGGAAACCGCGCTGCGCACCAACGTGGAAGCAGCCGACGAAGTGGCCCGCCAGCTGCGCCTGCGCGACCTGGGCGGCCTGATCGTCATCGACTTCATCGACATGGAGGACAGCAAGAACCAGCGCGCCGTCGAACAGCGCCTGCGTGATGCCCTGCATTTCGACCGCGCCCGCGTGCAGATGGGCAAGATCTCCCGTTTCGGCCTGATGGAACTGTCGCGCCAGCGCCTGCGTCCGGCCCTGAACGAAGGCTCGCACATCACCTGCCCGCGCTGCAACGGCACCGGCGTGATCCGCGACGCGGAATCCAGCGCCCTGCACGTCCTGCGCCTGCTGCAGGAAGAGGCCATGAAGGAAAACACCGCCGCCGTGCACGCCCAGGTGCCGGTGGACGTGGCCACCTATCTGCTGAACGAAAAGCGCTCCGACATCACCAAGATGGAAGCGCGCCTGAAGGTCAACCTGCTGCTGATCCCCAACAAGCATCTGGAAACGCCGCATCACCACATCGAGCGCCTGCGTCATGACGACCCGCGCCTCGAGGAAGTGAAGACCAGCTTCGAGCTGGTCGAGGCTCCGTCCACGGATGCCGCCTGGCAGCCGCGCGAGCACGAGATCAAGAGCCGCCCGGAAGCGCTGGTCAAGGGCATCACGCCCTCGCAACCCGCGCCCGTGTCCCCGCCGGCCCCGGCGCCGGCCGCCGCCGCGCCCGCCCCTGCCGCCTCCGGCGGCCTGGGCGGCCTGTTCAAGCGCCTGGTCGGCTGGCTGACCGGCAATGGCGACAGCGCCAAGCCCGCCGCCGCCCC
>NZ_JCBANH010000177.1:0-4319 GCF_059760925.1 Achromobacter sp. 1011791174 | reverse complement strand
CGCCCGTCCTCGTCCAGTTCGACCCCAAGCGCCGCTGCGCCGAACTGCGCCTCTGCCGCCCCGAAACGGCCAATCTGCTGGACCAGGGCGTCATCGCCGCCCTGACCAACGCATTGCGCGAGCTGGCCGGACAGGCCGGCCTGCGCGCCATCGTCCTGTCGGCCGAGGGCGACACCTTCTGCGCCGGCATCGACCTGCGCTGGATGCAGGCCGGCGCGCACGCCTCGCCGGCCGACAATCTGCGCTCGGCGGCGACGCTGGCTCGCCTGTTCAAGGCGATCCACGACTCGCCGGTCCCCACCATCGCCAAGATCCAGGGCGATGCGCTGAGCGCCGGGCTGGGGCTGGTGGCGGCCTGCGACATCGCCATCGCCAACGATCACGCCCGCTTCCGGACGCGCGAAGTCCGCGTCGGAATTCTGCCGGCGCTGATGAGCCCCTATGTGGTGCAGGCGCTCGGACCCAGGCTGGCGAAATACCTGTTCCTGACGGCCAGGCCCCTGTCGGCGCAGGAAGCGCTGCAGGCGGGCCTGCTGCACCAGATCTGCCCGAGCGGCGAGCTGGACGGCCTGGTGGCCAGCTGCGTGGACGACATCGTCCAGGGCAGCCCGGCCTCGCTGCCGGCGACCAAGGCGCTGGTGCAGACCGTCGCCCATCGCGCCGTGACTGATCAGGTCGTGGCGGAAACCACCGCCTGCATCGCCGACTTCCGGGCGCGCGGCCAGGCGCAGGCCGGCATCGCCTGCGCCATCGATGGCGTGCTCCCACCTTGGATGGAAGACCATGAATCATCCCGATAGGCGCGCCGAGAACGCGCCCCGCCAGCTGAGCATCGGCTGCGAGATCGGCGGCGCCACCTGCCGCGTCGCCGTCCACGAATGGGGCCGGCCCGACGCCGAACGCGTGGTGCTGTGCCTGCATGCCCTGAACCGCAACGGCCGCGATTTCGATTTCCTGGCGCGGGCGCTGGCGGCGGACCGGCGAGTGCTCTGTCCCGACCTGCCCGGCCGGGGCGACAGTGACCGCCTGGCGGACCCGGCTGACTACAACCACCAGACCTATCTGCGCGTGCTGCACGCGCTGGCGGACTCGGCCGGCCTGCGCGACCGGCCCGTGGACATCATCGGCACGTCGCTGGGCGGGATACTGGGCATGATGTATGCCGCGACGCATCCCGACGCGGTGCGCGGCCTGGTGCTCAACGACGTGGGCACCGTCACCGCCGGCGAGGTCTTCCTGAAGGCGGCGCGCTCGATCCAGCGCGAGGTGCGCTTTCGCAGCCTGGAGCAGGCGGTGCTCACCTTCAAGATCATGACGGCGTCCTGCGGACCGCTGTCGGACGCGCAGTGGCGCGCCGTCTCCGACCACATGATCGAGCCGGACGGCGCGGGCGGCTACACGCTGCGCTACGACACCCGCATCGCGGAGCAGCTGTTGCGCGACGCCGGCGCGGACCTGGACCTGTGGCACTGGTATGAGCGGATCCGGGCCCGCGTGCTGCTGGTGCGCGGCGCCAATTCCGATGTGCTGACGGAGGAGAACGCCTGCGCCATGGCCACACGCGGCCCGCGCGCCGAGCGTTACACCGTGGCGGGCACGGGGCATTTCCCCATGCTGGTCAAGCAAGACGAAATCAACGCCGTCAAACACTTCCTGGGCTGAATTCTCCATGACTCCCCGCCTGTTCGCGCTGACCCTGCTGTCCCTGCTGGCCTTCGCCGGCAATTCCCTGCTGTGCCGCATCGCGCTCAAGCAGACGCCGATCGATCCGACCAGCTTCGTCGCCATCCGGCTGCTCTCCGGTGCGCTGATTCTCTGGCTGGTGCTGTATCTGCAGCGACAGTCCCGCAACCTGGAAGGCAGTTGGTTCGGCGCGCTGGCGCTGCTGGCCTATGCCATGACCTTCGCCTATGCCTATTCCCAGATCCCGGCCGGCACGGGCGCGCTGCTGCTGTTCGCCTCGATCCAGATCAGCATGATCCTGTACGGGTTGATCATTGGCGAACGGCTGTCCTTCTTGCAGAGCATCGGTGTGGCCTTCGCGGTCAGCGGGCTGGTCATGCTGATGCTGCCCAGCGTCGGCGCCCCGCCCCTGTTCTATGGCTTCCTGATGATCGTCTCGGGCATCGCCTGGAGCGCCTACTCGGTGGCGGGCCGGGGCTCTCGCAATCCGGCCTCGGCCACCGCCGGCAACTTCATCCGCGCCACGCCGATCGCCCTGGTGCTGTTCTTCCTGCAGTTCCAGGCATCGCACGTGGACCTGGACCCCACCGGCGTGATCTATGCGGTGGCGTCCGGCGCGGTGACCTCGGGCCTGGGCTACATCCTCTGGTACGCGGCGCTCAAGGAGCTGAAGGTGACCCACGCCGCCACGGTGCAACTGAGCGTGCCGGTGCTGACGGCGTTCGGCGGCGCGCTGTTCCTGGGCGAGGCCGTGACGCAGATCCTGGTGGCCGCTTCGGCGCTCATCATCCTGGGCGTGTCGCTGGTGGTGCTGGTCAAGCGCCGGGCCTGAATCCGATCGGGCCGGGTCCGGTCCACGCCCGGGCCGGCGGGCATCCGTCCGCCTGGCGCCAGGGCCGCCGGTGTATGCTGCCTTGCGCCAGGCCCCGCCCCGCCTGCCCAAGGACCGACCGCCCCATGACATTGAGCAACGATGCCCGCTTCTGGGACCGCAGCGCGCGCCGATACGCGGCCGCCGCCGTCTCGGATCCGCGAGGCTATGAACGCACGCTGCGGCGCACCCGCGAACTGCTGGAAGAGAACGACCATGTGCTGGAACTGGGCTGCGGCACCGGCAGCACCGCGCTGCGATTGGCGGACGGCGTGGCCAGCTACCTGGGCACGGATTTTTCACCGGCCATGATCGCGATCGCGCAAGAAAAGCTGGCCGCCGCCCCGGTTGCCGCCCTGTCCTTCCTCGCCGCGACGGCCGAGGATCCGGCATTGCGGGCCGGCCAGTACGACGCGGTGCTGGCGTTCAACTATCTGCACCTGGTGCGCGATCTGCCCGGCACGCTGCGGCGCATCCACGCACTGCTGGCCGACGGCGGCCTGTTCATCTCCAAGACGGGGTGCCTGGGCGACATGAATCCGTTGATCCGGCTGGCCTTGCTGCCGGCCATGCGCGCCATCGGCAAGGCGCCCTATACCGGCGCGTTCAGCGCCTCGGCGCTGGAGCGGCAAGTGGCCGCCGCCGGGTTCGAGATCCTGGCGACGGAACGCCACGCCGACCGCGGCAGCGATCGGCGGCCGTACATCGTCGCGCGCAAGCGCTGAGCACCGCATCGGTCCGGCGCGCGTCCGCGCGCAGCCGGCACGGTGCTGCCGCCTCGTGCCGCGTTAGACCGGCGTTAGACCGGCGTGACCACGCCGCGCCCGGAAAAATGCCCCTCCAGGTTTTGCAGGTAGATCGTGAATTGCGCTTCCACGCTCTCCGGCGACCAGCCGCCCACGTGCGGCGTCAGCAGCAGGTTGTCCAGCGCCAGCAGCTCGGCGGGTGGCTCGGGTTCGCTTTCATAGACGTCCAGGCCCGCGCCGGCGATGACGCCGTCGCGCAGCGCGGCCGCCAGCGCCGCCGTGTCGACGATGCTGCCGCGTCCCAGGTTCAGCAGGTATCCCCTTGGCCCCAGCGCCCGCAGCAATTCGGCATTGACCAGGTGGCGGGTCGAGGCGCCGCCGGGCGCCACGCACAGCAGCACGTCGCACCATTCGGCCATGGCGGTCAGGCTGTCGAAATACGGGTGCGCCGAGCCGGGCTTGGGATTGCGGTTGTGATAGCCGATGCGCAGGCCGAAACCCTGAGCGCGCGTGGCGATCTTCTCGCCGATGGCGCCCATGCCCAGGATGCCCAGGCGCTTGCCGGAGATGCCGGGCGGCACCGGGATCTGCGTGCGCCAGACGCCGGCGCGGCACTGCTGGTCCAGCTTGCGGAAATTGCGCACGACGGCAATCAGCATGCCCATGGCGTGGTCGGCGACGCAGTCGTCATTGGCGCCACGCCCGTTGGTCATGACGATGCCGCGCGCCCTGGCGGCGGCCGCGTCCACGGTCTCGTAGCCGGCGCCCATGCAGGACACCAGCTCCAGCCTGGGCATGGCCGCGATCTCCTCGCCGCTCAGGCCGATGGTGCCGATGGTCAGCACCGCGCGGAACGCCTGGCCCCGCTCCCGGATCGCCTGCTCGCGCGCCACGTCGGTGATGGCGTAGGTGACGTCGAATCGCTGCGACAGGATGCCGAGCTGGTGTTCGGCAATGGGACAAAGAATGAGCAGAGGGATGGTCATTTCGGCTGGCGGCAAAGGGAGGAATGATGCCGG
>NZ_JCBANH010000176.1:0-4489 GCF_059760925.1 Achromobacter sp. 1011791174 | reverse complement strand
CTGTTGATACTATATCGTATGCCGTTTACTTTTCCTGGGCTTAGGAGGTCGGGAGAGAAAGATTTTAGTATTTCGTTCCAGGTAAGTATTCTTTTTCCCGGGTAGCGTTGGTTGCGCTCATGATAAGGAAGTGAGAGGTCGGAAACGGTAAACATGAAACTAACCTCAATTTGATCGTCGCCTTGTGCTAAAAATTCTATTGATGCATCTTTCTCTGCTTTATATTTGCTGATTTCCTCATCTCTGCGGTCTAATGTTTGTCTGAGACGCAGAATTTCTTCATTGGCTTCATTGCTTGCGAGTTGATCGGAGCGAACCCATCCGGGGCGAGGGTTGCGCTTAATTAACTGGGTTAGGCTTCGGCTAACGACTGCGCCCAGTTCAGCAGGGGATGCCCACTCTTTGCAGAGTTTTGATTTTACAAGCGCTCGAAATTCACTCAGTTTTCGACGTCCCTCAGGATCCGATTCTGATTTTCCTTGAGGAATGGTGTCAGGTGTTGAGTGGGTGAAGCCAATTACTGGTATCCCTTTTTCGATTGCGTATCTATATTCTTTCTCGGTGAAGCTCAGTCCGTCTGAGGACATTGATCCATAACGTGATCCTATTACGACTATGTAGTAATCGCATTGGTCGATTAAGTCTTGTATGAATGACCATTGATCATCATTTGTGGCTGGAAAGTACTCCATTCCTGAAGGTATGCAGTCCAGTTCCAATAGTGCGCGCATTACTTCTGTTCTTTCATCTTTTAAATCAATATACGTTGAGCTAACAAATACTTGATATCGTTTTTCCATTTTTACATAAAAATAATAGATGGTTGGTGATGTTGCTGTTTTATCGGTACTTGTGAAAATATTTTTATTAATTTTTATGGTGGGAAATATTAAATTAAATTTGGTTTTTTGGAGAAATTTTTGTATTATTTTATACTGAGATGTTAATCTGTATCTTTAGTGCCGAGATGTTGAGGGCAAGATGATTGCATTTCTGCGTAAGCTGTTAGTTGAACAGGGGGCGTTCGTCGCTGATTCCTAGTCGAAAGGACAGTCGAACGGTTTTAGATAGTACGTTGGGAAGCGCTAGCTATATCAACTTTGCCGCGACATCGGACGGAAAATCATCTCGGGCATTGATGATTTTACGCAACATGATTCGCTTGTGAAAGATGGGTGTCCTCATGCATCCGAGGGGGGGCTGTCTCATTCCCACCTTTGAGTCGATGGACTCAGTCGAGATTAAGCGAGAACAATGCTTGCTAGCGCCCGCCTCGCAGATCGAGGCGGTCCAGTTCCTCAAGAGTTTGAACAACGGATTCCACGAGCTCGCCGTCAAAGTCATCTCGGTCCGCCTCCTCATGAGTGCCTTTGTTGAGATAGGTCCAGATAAGGTTGTTGACTGGAATACCCAAGATGCGGCCATATGCAGAAAGAAGAGGTTCCTTGTTAGCGTGGTTGAAGGTCTGGGCATCTCGCAATTTCTTGACCAATGCTTCGCATAGATTTCTCAACACCGGCTCGGCGCCGACACCAGGCAGCATGAGATTCAATACGCCCTGATCATGACTTCCAAGCCAGCGCCAAGTTCTCTCCCCTAGCAGCTCCAAGGCTTGGCGTGACGCAGCCAGCGCTTCTCGGTCGTTCAATGCTTCCCTCGCTGTCCTGGCTTTGGCAATGTAGTTCGCACTCGGCATGTTGCCGGTCACTCTGGGCTGATAGTTACCATCGTGATGTCGGAATAGGTAAACCTGGCACCCATTTCTACGCTGAGCGGGTAGATGCTGTTGGATGTCTTTTATAAACTCATTGCTGTGACAGGTGACGATCAATTGGGTTTGAGCGAAGTGGTCGCTTTCAAAAATCACTTCTCGGATTCCACCCCTGTGGTCATGGTCGATTGCATTGATGGCATCATCGAAGACGATAACTGGGCAGTCGATGCTCTTTGCCTTGGCCATTAGGATTGCTAGGCCGAGACAGCGGATATGTCCTTCGCTAAGTACATGGAGAGCATCCACGCGAATACTTGGCTTTCTCAGGAAGCTGATTTCGATCTTTTCGTCACTGTTTAACGGCAAATACAGCGCTGATAGCTTATCCTCTTCGCGGTCATTGCGATTGAAGGCGTTATAGAGATCTCTGGCAGCGTCGTTCAGGCCAGCCATTAGCTGACCGGGGAGTTGATTTTTGTAAAACCTCAAGGCGCCGAGAAATCTGTCATAGGCAGTCTTGTACGGCGAGTCACGGACGATATCTAGCTTTTCCTGCTCAGCTTGCGCGATCAATCTAGCATTTGTTTCGTCGAAGGCTTTGATGCGGCTACGTGCTGTTTTGATATCTGCTTGTAGTTGTTGTCGCTTAAGATCTTGCGCTTGAACTTTTAGCTGAAACTCGTTGAGTCGCCTACGCTCATTGAGGTGCGGTTGTCGATCCTTCTGAGCCTTCCTGGACGCCTCGTCGAGG
The DNA here is from genome assembly GCF_059760925.1 of Achromobacter sp. 1011791174. Lineage (NCBI taxonomy): Bacteria > Pseudomonadati > Pseudomonadota > Betaproteobacteria > Burkholderiales > Alcaligenaceae > Achromobacter > Achromobacter sp. 1011791174. The sequence goes on along the minus strand of NZ_JCBANH010000176.1, from coordinate 2,024 downwards.
GCTGCCATGCGATCTACAAAAACGAGAATCTCCTCTAGCGACGGTATGTCGCGCAGACCGGCAGGCGCCTGGGGGTAGATGTCGTTCCACCAACGACCGGCAGGTTCCTCTGGTAGCTGCAGGACCCAACGACCGGTTGCTGTTCTCTCTTCTTGATTTGCAGCTACGAATGCGCAGATGGGCGTGAACATCTGCCGCAACGTGCGAGATGCTTGGCCAAGTTTTACCTCAATGGTCTGCTGCTTATCTTGAAGGACCCCCAGCTCTTCAAGCTGCTGCAAGCCGTCAGCCGCTTTCCTAAATGGATCTGTGGTGACATGAAGGTCGCCGGTCAGTGGTGTGTCGCATGCAGGACAGCGATCTCCGACAGTTTGATGCAAGGCGAGAACGGAATTGTAGAGTGACCTGAAGGAAACTTGGTCACTTTTGGCGCGTAGAGAATTAATGATCACATCAAGTTCTTGGGCACATTGATGTGCTTCGGAGAATGCGTCCTTGAGGCCTTGGCGTGTGATGCCAAGAATACTTGGCGGAAGAGTTCCCAGAATTTCATCAAGCTCTTGAAGGCGGCTCGGTGCCTCTGCGGAACCGATCAAGCCCTTCAGAGCTTGGTATGTGAGATCAGCTGCGTATTCATTCGCTAGAGAAGATTCTTCTTGTTCCAGTACTTGCAGGGAGGCAGCTTCGCCATCAACGGTTGCTTGATCTGCTACTAACGCGTGCCGGCGAGTCGTCAAGGCATTTTGTTGTTCGCTGACTAGGATAAGCTGTCCGTCTATGCTCTCGTTGAAGTGGCTTACAAATTCATTGAACTGGTCCATGCCAAAGAGCGTGGCAATCAGTTCGGCTCGTTGAGCATTGGGTCGGGCAGCGATTCTTGAGAATGCGTCGATTCGGTTTTTTTCTATGAAGCAGAAGCGATAGGTGTCGAGATCGGCGACAACGCTAACCTCACGTCCTTGTTGATCCGTTGCCTTCAGGATAGGGGCTTCGAAGCGTCTGTCGTGCACATTTTCCAGATACGTCTTGGCGGCAATGCGTTTGCTTCCAGCCTCTTCGACATCTCCAAGAAGGGCATACTCCAGTCCTTCGCATAGACTGGTTTTTCCACTGCCATTGGGGCCGTAGAAAAGGATAATCTGCTTCGTTAGGTCGAAAGACTCTGGTAGTCGGAATCCCCGAAAAGGGCCGAGTGTAAGGTGGCGTAACTTGACCCATGGCCAGGTTCCGACACTTGCTTCAGCAGTGTCGGCTGGAGTTGCTTCTACCGTACTATGAAATTCTCGCCGCATTAGACTGACGAGAAAGGAGGAGCGCTGGCTTCGTTGTCGCGAGGTTTCGGCCAATTCATCAAAGTTGGCAAGGGCCAAAGTGGCTAGGCGGCGCACGTCGCCTGGAACTTGTCTATCTGGCTGATAGAGCCATCGTACGAAGCGTTCGAGATCCTGTTTAGCAGATGCCATATCCTCTTCCTTCGAATAGCGATATATACGGCTAGCGTACTGTAATAGACGCTTGCTGTTACGAGAATAATGACAGGTCTGGTTTCAGGTGAATACTGCCTCAATACAAATAGGCATCTTCCTATTCGATTTTGACATCCTTGCATGGCGAGTCGGTGCAACTTTGATGCAGGCCCGCCCATGTCAAGTCGTTCAATGAATTGGCTTTTTGTCCTCCGGGAATTGGGGTTCCCGTAGCGGCTCATCAAGCGCAGCCCCCACAACATCCCCAACGTAATCGCAAAGACTCTCAATCCCGCCCAGCAAATTGGACACAATTCAAGGATCCAGCGGTTGAGTTCCAGTGCTATCTGGCTCGTTCGTACTATTCCCAACAATCCTGCTTATCGCCCAAATCCCCTGGCAAGTCCGTTCGATCTTCCGAAGATCAGCGAGCCGAACAACGCCATGCTCCGGATCGTCCGGCGTGGCCCAGCTGACCTGCTCCCTGTGGTTAGTACGAAATCGATGTAGAGTCCGTTCACAAAGGAACGGCAATGAAGAAACGATTTACGGAAGAAC
>NZ_JCBANH010000175.1:0-4788 GCF_059760925.1 Achromobacter sp. 1011791174 | reverse complement strand
CCCCAAGCCCCCCGTGGTCACGGGCGCATGGAGCGCCGGCGACCTGCACGTGCACACCATCCAGTCCGACGACGCCCAGACCACGCTGGAAACCGTGCTGGACCAGGCCTTCAACCGCTACAAGCTGGACTGGGCCGCGCTGTCGAATCACCTGCGCATGTCCAAGCGCGACCATACCGGCCTGGACATTCCCGGCGGCCCGGTCCCGTTCTCGACCGGCATGGCGCGCTACGAAGCGCCGTTCATCCAGCAGGCGCAGGCGGCGGGCCGCTACGCCGGCAAGATCATCTTCTCGTCGTTCGAGTGGGATATGCCCACGCATGACCACGTCAACATCGGCATCGGCGTGAACGAGCCGATGTCGGCCAAGTCGCTGCGGGCGGTGGCCGAGTTCGAATACCTGTACACCAACAAGGCCGCCAACCTGTTCGATCCGCAGCTGGTGGCGGACCTGGCCGGCCAGCCGCGCGCCTACAGCACGCACGCCGACTCGCTGGCCGCGCTGAAATGGCTGCGCGACAAGCACCCCGACAGCTACATGCTGCTGAACCACCCGTCGCGCTATGCCGGCAAATACACGATCGGCCAGCTGCGCGAAATGCACGACCTGGCGCCGTCCATCTTCTTCGCCATCGAAGGCATGGTGGGCAACCAGATGGAACCGGATCGCGGCGGCTACGCCGAGGCCTACACGCCCGCCAAGCTGCCCAACCGCACCTACGGCGGCGTCGACTATCTGGTCGCGCAGCTGGGCGGCACCTGGGACGCGCTGCTCGGCGAGGGACGCCGCATCTGGACCGTGGCCGATTCGGATTTCCACTTCCGCGTCAACGCCACCGGCCAGTACAGCAGCGGCTACGCCCCCGGCGAGTACGCCCGCACCTACGTCTGGAAGGACGGCAAGGACATGGCGGCGGTGGTCGCGGGCCTGAAGAGCGGCCGCATGTACGGCGTGTTCGGCGACCTGATTGACGCGCTGGAATTCCAGGCGCAAGGCGCCTCGGGCACGGCGCAGATGGGCGCAGAGCTGATCGCGGCCAAGGGCGAGCAGGTGGAAGTGACCATCCGCTTCCGCAGCCCCGACAGCAACCGCTACGAGTACCCGATCGAAAGCGGCAACCCCACCTACGTCAAGCCCACCGTGCATCACGTGGACCTTATCGTGGGCGACGTCGGTCCCCGCGCCGCGCCCGGCACGCCTGCGTATGACCAGGCCACCAATCCCAGCACCCGCGTGCTGGGCCGCTACACGCGCGCCGACTGGACCGTGGACAAGGAAGGCTACAACGTCATCAAGGTCAAGCTCAGCGCCGACAAGAGCCAGTACCTGCGCCTGCGCGGCACCAACCTGGCGCCGGACGTGGCCGGCGAAACCGCCAATGGCGAGCCGCTGCCGGACGCCAAGATCGACCTGACCGACAACGCGGCGCGCTTCAACGCCATCAACGCGCGCAACTACAACGACCTGTGGTTCTACTCGAACCCGGTGTTCGTGACGGTCAAGCCGTAGGCCCTGCCGGCCGCGCTACAGCGCGGCCAGCGTCTCGTCCAGCGCCGCCACCAGGCGGTCCGCGTCGGCCGTGGAAAACGGCAGCGGCGGACGGATCTTCAAGGTGTTGGCATGCTCGCCGGCGCTGCTGATCAGCACCTGCCGGTCGCGCAAGCCGTTGACCACGCGCGCCGCCTGCTCGGTGGCCGGCTCGCGCGTGGCGCGGTCGCGCACCAGTTCCACGCCGATGAACAGGCCCGCGCCGCGCACATCGCCGATGAGATCATGACGCGCGGCCAATCCTTGCAGGCGCTCGCGCAGATAGGCGCCGACGCGCCCCGCGTTCTGCATCAGCCCTTCCTGCTGCACCGTGCGCAACACGGCCAGGCCGGCCGCCGCCGATACCGGATTGCCGCCAAAGGTGTTGAAGTAGCGGCTGTTGCGGCCGAAAGCCTCCAGCACTTGCGGCCTGGCCGCCACGCCGGCCACGGGATGGCCATTGCCCAGCGGCTTGCCCATGGTGATCAGGTCCGGCGCCACGCCATGCCGCATATAGCCCCACAGCGTCTCGCCGGTGCGCCCCATGCCGGCCTGCACCTCGTCGGCGATGAACAGGCCGCCGGCCTCGTGGATCGCGTCCACGGCTTCGCGCAGAAAGCCCGCCGGTCCGGCCTGCACGCCGTCGCTGGAGAAGATGGTGTCCACCATCAGCGCCGCCGGACGCAGTCCGTGGCGGGCCAGGTCCGCGATCGCCTCGCGCACCGCGCGCGCCAGGGCCGGGCCGGTTTCACCGGGCGCCTGGCGGTAGCTGTCCGGCGCGGCCACGGTACGCACGGCCGGCCCCAGCGTCACATAGCGGCCCAGCGACGGCGAGGCCTGCGCGATCGACAGCGTCACGCCGTGATAGGCGTGGCGCGTGACGATCAGGCCGGCGGCGCCGGTGTGCGCCTGCGCGATGCGCAGCGCCAGGTCATTGGCCTCGCTGCCGGTGCAGGTGAACATCACATGGCCCGGCCCCGGCGCGTAGGTCGCCAGCAGCGCCTCGGCGTAGTCGAGCACCGTTTCGTGCACGTAGCGCGTGTGCGTGTTCAGGGTCGAGGCCTGCCGCGCGATCGCCTCGACCACGGCGGGGTGGCAGTGGCCCAGCGGCACCACGTTGTTGTAGGCGTCCAGATAGGGCTTGCCCTGGGCGTCGTACAGCCACACGCCCTCGCCGCGCACCAAGTGCAGCGGCTGGTCGTAGAACAGGCGATAGGCCGGGCCCAGCAGTTGCCGCCGCCGCGCGATCAGCGCCTCGGTATTTGCCGCGGCCTGCGCCGCGCCGTCGCCGGAATGGGTCATGGTCATGGCTGTGATCCTATTGAAAACCGCAGGCCGCGCGCAACCGCTGCCGCGCGGCGTCGCGGGCGATGCCGTCGCAGGCCTGCAGGCGGGCCCAGGACAGCGCGTTGTTGCGCAGGATGTAGTCGGCATTGTCCGGATAGCGCGCCGCGCGCCAGCCGCCAATGGCCACCACCATCGCCAGCCGCGCCATCATCAGGTCGAACAGCACATCCAGCTCGGCTTCCTGGAGCGGGCTGACCGCGTGATAGGCGGCGGCGAAGCGAATGGCTGGCGCCAGCGGATCGGCGCCCGGCTCCAGTTGGTAAGAAGCCGCCACGGCCAGGTCGTTGACCAGCGGAGCGCGCACCATGTCGCCGAAATCCAGGATGCCGGCGATGACGTCGTGATCCCGAGGATCGACCAGCACGTTGTACAGATTCAGGTCATTGTGGATGGCTTGCGCCCGCAAGCCGGGCAGCGCCGGCCGTGCATGCTCGGTGAAGCGCGCCATGGCGCGCTCGGCCAGCGCCCGACGCGCCGGGTCGGCCACGTGCGCCAGCAGCGGCGCGACCTCGTCGGCGCGCTGGATGTCCCAGGGCAGCGCCAGCGCGCCGGCCTCGTGTTCGAAGCCGCGCAGCGCCAGCCCCAGCCGCGCCAGGGTCCGCGCCAGGTTGTCGCGCTGCGCCGCCGAACGCGCGGCGTCCGGCAGCGGCAGGCCCGGCAGGTAGCTGAACAGCCGCAGCACGCGCGGCGGCGCGTCCGGCGCGCGATGCCAGGCGCAGGGCTGGCCGTCGACGGCCAGCGCCACGCGCTGCACCGGCAGCGCCGGGTCCGCGCGTTCCACGTGCAGCAGCGCGCGGGCCTGGAAATCGGCCACGCGCGGATCCTCGGCCGGGTGCGAGAACTTCAACACGTATTCATGGCCGTCGCGCGCACGCAGCCGAAAATTGCGGTCGCGCTCGCCGGCCAGGCGGCGCGCCTCGGCAGCTATGCCGAAATGGCGCCACGCGGCCTGCGCGGCCTCGTCCTCGCCGATGTCCGGCGAGGCCACGGCCAGCACGTCCTGGGCGTCGTCCTGATCCTTCATGGCGGCCTCCTCAGGCGGCGGAGTCGAAGCCGCGCAGCGCGCTGGCCAGGTTGGGCCCCAGGTCGTCGGACAGGTAGCCGCCTTCCTGCACCAGCACCGTGGGCAGGCCCAGCCGCGCGACCTCGGCCAGGATCAGGCCGAAGCCCCCGGTGGTGACGGCCAGCCCCTTGTACGGATCGCGCTCGTGGGCGTCCAGGCCCAGCGCCACCACCAGCGCGCCGGGCGCGTAGGCGCGGATGTCCAGGAACACGCGGCGCAACGCCTCCAGGTAGCCGGCGTCGCCGGTGCCCACCGGCAGCGGGCGGTTGATGTTGTAGCCCAGCCCGTCGCCCTCGCCGGTCTCGTGGGCGTGGCCGACGAAGAACGGCGTGGTGTTGTGCGCGTCGGCGTGCATCGACACGGTCAGCACGTCGGCGCGGCGGTAGAAGATGCCCTGGGTGCCGTTGCCGTGATGCACATCCAGGTCCAGGATGGCGACCCGCGCGTGCGCGGCGCGCAGATGCTGGGCCGCGATGGCGGCATTGTTCAGGTAGCAGAAGCCGTTGGCGCGGTCGACATAGGCGTGGTGGCCGGGCGGACGGCACAGCGCATAGGCCGCGCGCTCGCCGTCCAGCACCAGCTGGGCCGCGTGGGTGGCGCAATGCGCCGACCAGGCCGCCGCTTCCCAGGTGCCCGCGCCGATGGGACACGCGGTATCGCCCATGTGATAGCCGGCCAGGCCGACGATGTGTTCGGGATAGGTGCAGGGCTGGCCGGGAAACGGGTGCACATTGGCCACCACTTCCTCGGATGCGTCGGGCAATTCGCGCCAGCGCGCGTAAGCGGTTTCCAGGAAACGCAGGTATTGCGGCGTGTGCACCGCGGCGGCGGGGGGGGGCGCGGCGGCGGG
>NZ_JCBANH010000174.1:0-4807 GCF_059760925.1 Achromobacter sp. 1011791174 | reverse complement strand
CCCGCGCGCGCCGCTTCCACGGCCGCGTTCAGCGCCAGGATATTGGTCTGGAAGGCAATGCCGTCGATCACGCCGACGATATCGGCGATGCGCGCCGAGCTGCCGGAAATGGCGCGCATGGTCTCGACCACGCCGGCCACCGCCTCGCCGCCACGCCGCGCGACCGCTGCCGATTCGCCCACCATGCGGTTGGCCTCGTGCGCGATGCCCGCGTTCTGCTTCACGGTGGAAGCCAGTTCCTCCATGCTGGCCGCGGTCTGCTCCAGCGACGCGGCCTGCTGTTCGGTGCGGCTGGAAAGATCGGCATTGCCCGAGGAGATTTCGCGCGCGCCCACATGGATCTCATCCACGCCGCGACGCACCGAGGACACCGTGCGGACCAAGCCGTCCTGCATGCTCTTGAGCGCCGTCAGCAAGGCGCCGATCTCGTTGCGGCCGCGATCCGCCACGCGGCGCGTGAGGTCGCCCTCGGCGATGCGCCTGAAGATCTCGCCCGCCTCCAGCAGCGGCCGCACGATCATGCGCCGGATCAGCACGTGGGCGCCGACCGCCATGACCAGCCCCACGATCAGGAAGCCCGCCAGCACGTAGACGAACAGCGACTGGAACAGCGAGATCTCTTCCATCACGCCCTGCCCTGCCTCCTCGGCGCGGCGCATGAAGGCGTCGCGCTCGTTGACCAGGATCTCCTGCGCCTGCTGCGTAGCGGGCTTGCCGTAGGCGTCGGCGTCGCCGCCCTCCAGCGCCTTGCCCAGGGACTGCAGATTGCCGCTGAAGGTGGTGTAGGCCTCGATCAGATCCGCCGAGGCGGTTTTCTCTTCGGCGCTCAGGCCGCTGGCAAATCCCTGGAAATTGCGGTCGCCGGCGGCGATGCGCTGACGCGCCAGCCGCAATGCGGTGGTGTCGCCCGGGTTGCCCTTGGCCACGCGGGCGGCGTAGCGGGTCAGGTCGGTGCGCGCCGCGACCAGCGACAGCGCGGCGGAATTGACGGCATTGACCTGCTCCGAGGACAGACGATAAAGCTGTCCGACATCCTGATTGGTCTGCCGCAGGGCGACGAAGCCCATGCCTCCGACCAGCAACTGGAAGGTGAAGAAGGTCGCGATGATTCCCAGCAGTATCGTCGCGACGCGGGTATTCCTGAACATGGGCAATTCTCCGTAGGGGCGGCGGCTTGGTTCGACGCCGGTCTTGCGGTCCGTCCGGGCTCGTAGCCCGAACGGGCATGAGGAGAATTATTCAACTTCGACGAAATATTTCTATCAGTAACAATACTGATTTCCTTCTTTTTATTGCATCGGTGAAATCTCTTTGTCGTCCAGGACAGCCCTCATGCTGCCTTCAGACCAGCCCTTCGCAACCCTTGTCGGAGAAGGGCAAAACAGACACGCACGACAGCCAGGCGGCATGGCAAACAAAAGGCGCCCCATGGGGCGCCTTGTTCCTGGCATGCGCAGCCGCGCACGATGCGTCAGGGCTGGTTGACCACCAGCCGCACCAGGATGCGACGCCCGGGCTCCTGCCGCTCCATCACCAGCAGCATCGGCCCCTTCGTGTCGTAGCGCGACAGACGCACGCGCCAGCCGCCCTGCTCGAAGCCGGCCGGACGGCCCAGTTCATCGCGCGACAACTCGCCCGGCTCGGGTTCGGCGGGCAGCTTGCCGCGCAGCCAGTCGCGCAGGCCCGCCACCGGCATACTGCTGCCCAGCGCGTCCTCGGCCAGCGCGTCGGGGTTGTCCGCCACCAGACGGGTGCCATCGGCCTTGGTCAGGCTGGCGCTGCCGGGCTGGCCTTCGACGCGGGCCTCGGTGGAGCCCAGCGGATTGGTCAGGTCCAGCACGTAGCGGCGACCGTCGTCGGACCAGGAGAAACCGCCCTGCACGGCATTCTGCTTGCCGCTTTCCTCGTTGACCGTGATGGCGAAGCGCCCGATGCGCGAGAACGCGTCGGGCCCAATGCCCTCGATGGGCTTGGGCGTGGTGGTGCAGGCCGCCAGCGTGAACGCCAGCATGGCCATCAAGGCCCCGCGCAGCCACGCCGACGCGTCGCGCCAGCGGACCATGACGGCCGTGGTCAAAGCGCGACCCCCAGCCGCTTGATGGTGTCGAGCAGGGCGCGGTTGGTCGGGTCCTTGAGCTTGGCGCCGCGCAGCAGCTCCACCGCCTGGTCGCGCTTGCCCTGGCTCCACAGCACTTCGGCCAGGTGGGCGGCGATGTCGGCCTCGGGACGCGTGCTGTAGGCGCGGCGCAGGTATTCGGCCGCGGCGGCCTGGTCGCCCATGCGGAACTTGACCCAGCCCATGCTGTCCAGGATGAACGGATCGTTGGGCGCCAGCTCCAGCGCCTGCGTGATCAGGTCCAGCGCCTCGGGCAGCCGCTGGTTGCGGTCGGCCAGCGTGTAGCCCAGCGCGTTGTAGGCGTGGGCATGGTCCGGGTCCAGCGCGATGACCTGGCGCAGCAGGCGCTCCAGGTCGGCCACGCGGTCCTGGCGCTCGTACAGCATGGCCAGCTCGTACTTGATTTCCACCGTATCGGGCAGATCGCGGTCGGCGGCCTCCAGCACCGCCACCGCCTGACCGACGCGGTCAGCGTCGCGCAGGATCTGCGCCTTGGTCAGCACGCCCTGGGTGCGCTCTTCCTCGTCCTGCGGGCCGGCGGCGTCGATCATGGACAGGGCGTCGTCGACGCGGCCTTCCTTGGCGCGCAGCGCGGCCTGGCGCATGCGCACGGAGTAACGCAGCGTGGGATCCTCGATGCGACCGAGTTCGTTGATCGCCTCGTCATAGCGGCCCTGGTCCTCGGCGATGCGCGACAGCAGCACGTGCGCATCGGCCGCCGCCGCGCCGGCGTCGGTGGCGCCGGGCACCGTGGCCCGCTGGCGCTGGTTCTGCACGTCCAGGTACTGCTGCAACAGGGTGCGGGCCTGCTGCAGCTGGCCCGCCTTGTAGGCCAGCTGGGCCTGCATGAAGAGCAGGTCGAAGTCCTCGGGCGAGCGGCGCGACATGGCCTGCAGCTCAGCCAGCGCGGCGTTGTAATCGCCGCTGTCGGCCAACTGGCCGGCCAGCATCAGGCGCACCTTGCGCGCGTTCGGATTGCGCGCGATATAGGCGCGCGCCTCGGTCTGGGCGCGCTGCGGGTCGACCTTGAAACCGTACTCCAGCACGCGCTGGGCGGCGGGTTCGGACTTGGGATCGGCCGCCAGCGCGGCCCGCGCCTCCTGTGCCGCGCGCTCGTCGTCGCCGGCCGCGTTGGCCACGTCGGCCAGCGCCATGTGGGCGGCGGGCAGCTTGCGCACGCCGTCGCTGAAGGATTCGTCCAGGATGCGCAGGGCCAGCCTGCGGTCATTCAGGCGGCTGAGGACGGCCAGGGCCTGGCCGATGGCGGCGGGCTTGTCGCGCGAGGCGTCGATTCGGTTGCGCAGCGCCTGCGACAGGCCACGGGTCTGGCCGTTGGCCGCCGCCAGCGCCAGCTCGGTGGAACTGGCCTCGAGGTCGTTGGGCGACAGGCGCGCCCACACCCGGGCCGCGTCCAGGGCGCCGGGCAGGTTGCCGCCCGCCAGCTGGAATTCCAGCGCGCGGCGCGCCAGGCGGGGGTCGCCGGTGTCGCGCGCCAGGCCGACCATGGTGGTGGCGGCCGTGCCGTACATGCCGCGCTGGGCGGCGATCTCGGACGCGAGCACTCTATAGAAGATGTCGGCGGTCAGCGACACATAGGGCAGCTGGCCGGCCCGCAGGCGGATCACTTCGGTTTCCGCCTGGCGGGTCTGGGGGGCCATGCGCGGGCCCGTCGCGTCCCGCGTCCGGCCGTCCGCCGCCTGGGCCAGCGTTGACGCCAGAGCAAGCGCCAATGCGGCGATACCGATATTCATTTGTTTGATAGACGACTTCACGCGGCCCGTCCGGTTGATGGCACAATCTTCGAACACCAATTGTTGATCTTACACTGGCTCATGCCGGAACTGCCCGAAGTCGAAACCACGCGTCGGGGAATAGACGCCGTCATCACCGGCCGCAAGCTCGCCCGGCTGGTCATCCATGAAGCCCGCATGCGCTGGCCCATTCCGCCCGATCTGCCCGGCCTGCTGGCCGGACGCGAGGTGCTGGAATGCGCGCGCCGCGGCAAGTACCTGCTGCTGCACTTCGAGCATGGCACCCAGATCGTGCATCTGGGCATGTCGGGCTCGCTGCGCAGCGTCGCGCCGGGCGAATTCCTGCGCAAGCACGACCACGTCGAATGGATCTTCGACCAGGCGGTGCTGCGGCTGCACGACCCGCGCCGCTTCGGCGCGGTGCTGTGGCACGCAGCCGGCGACGGCCCGATCGAGGCGCATCCGCTGCTGGCCAAGCTGGGCATCGAGCCCTTCGACCCGCGCTTTGACGGCGCCTGGCTGCATCGGCATTTCCAGCGCCATGGCGCGGCCATCAAGCAGGTGCTGCTGGCCGGCGCGGCTGTCGTCGGCGTTGGCAATATCTACGCATCCGAAAGCCTGTTCCGCGCCCGCATCAACCCGAAGACGCCGGCCAACAAGCTGTCGCCCGCCCGCTGCGACCGGCTGGCCGAGTGCGTGCGCGCCACGCTGGCCGACGCCCTGACCTCGGGCGGCAGTACCTTGCGCGACTATGTGGGCGCCACCGGCGAGCCGGGCGCCTACTTCGAGATCCACGCCGCCGTCTATGAACGGGAAGGCCAGCCCTGCCGGGTCTGCGGCACTCCGATCAAACGGATCGTCCAGGGGCAGCGGGCTACCTATTACTGCCCCAAATGCCAGAAGGTGTAACCCACCCCGAAAGGTGTGCCCCCCCCTGAAG
>NZ_JCBANH010000173.1:0-4841 GCF_059760925.1 Achromobacter sp. 1011791174 | reverse complement strand
GGTTTGAGGGGGCGCGGCTGTCGCGGGAAAGGAAGGCGGCGGTGGCCAGGGGGAATGATGATGCCTTTGCCTCAGACGCGGAGATGGGGGATAGTTGTCGCTCGTTCCAGGTCGGGGTGTCGGCGCCGCGACGTACAACAGCGATACGACCCGCCCAGGAAACATGGCGCAGGTTCTTTCCAGGAAAGACAGCACGATGAACATCTCCGACTCCATCTGCCCCGACTGCGGCGGACTCCTGGAAGTCCGACGCCAAGGCGCCAGCCAGGGCATGTTCTGCACACTCTGCTCCTGGGCTTTGCTCACCACCTGCCTGCCTGACTTCCTGAACGATGCGACTTTCTATCGAGTGACCGTGATCCTGGGTGACATCGACAACAACGCGCATCTGCAGGCAGTGGCGAGCCTGGCGGGCGTCAGCGTGCCGGAGGCGCGAAAACGGTTGCAAGCGCCGCAAGGGCTGGTGTTCACCGGGCTCGCCTACGAGATCGCGCCGATGCGGGAGACGCTTGCCGAGGCCGGCCTGGAGTTCCGGACCGACCCGCCGTTCCCCTGGTAGGCGCGGCGCCTGGCGCATTCGTCAGGGCGGGCATCCGCACCCGCCCGCCCAGCCGGGCCGGGATGCCCGGCTGCGCATATTGCCGCCGGCCGCGCCGATTGCTAGTATCCGCGCAGCACGACCCATCGACCATCACAAGGGCATTCCGATGAAGCGTTTTCTCGTCCTGGCATTCGCCACTTTCGCCCTTGCGCTGGCCGCGATGCGTCCGGCGGCGGCCGAGCAAGGCTGTCCCGACGGATACACCATGGCCGCGTTGGGCACCGCCCAGTGCATTCCCATTCCCGGCCTCTACCAAGTTCCCGGCGGCGCCCAGCAGCCGCAGCAGCCGGCTCCCCCGCCCGTCCGCTGGGAGGAGCGTTGGGGGGCGATCGCCTTCGATCCCGTGTCGGGCAAGACCGGGGTCGCGGGCAGTCGGACCGGCCGGCGGCAGGCTGAAGACGATGCCGTGGCGATCTGCCGGCAGAAGGGCGGCGGCGCCTGCAAGCTGGAAATCTCCTACGCCAATCAATGTGGCGTCATCGTCTGGGGCAATAACTGGGCGGTCGCCAAGTTCGCGGCCACGCTGGAGCAAGCCACGGAGCAGGCGCTCAATCAATGCAACCGCGATAGCGGCGGCACCTGCGAGGTCTTCTTCTCGGATTGCAGCATGCCCGTGCGGGTGCAATAGGGCGGGGCGGCGCTCAGGCCTTGGTCGGCGCCATCTCATCCAAGCGCAGCTTGATCAGGTCCAGCAGGGTACGAATACGCGCGCTGGCCGAATGCCGATGGCCATACACGGCCAGCAGCTGCAAGGGCGCCGGCCGCAATTCCAGCGGCACCTCCACCAGCCGGCCCGCCGCCAGATCCTCCTGGCAGGGACCGGCCGCCAGGATCGCATAGCCGATACCCTGGCGCGCGCCCGCCAGCGCCAGCGCGCCGCTGTTGACGCGGTAGCGGCTGCGCACCGGCACCTTCACCATGCGTCCGGCGGCGTCCACAAAACGCCAGGGTTGCCCCTGCAACGCGCTCAAGGTCGTGATGCAGGGCAGCGTCTTGAGCTGCGCCGTGCGCGTGGGCATGCCGGCGCGGGCGATCAGCCCGGGCGCGCCGACGACCAGGCTGGGCAGGCTGGCCAGCTCGCGCGTGACCAGCGTGCTGTCGTCCTGGTCGCCACGATGGAACACGATGGCCAGGTCCATGTCCTCGCGCAGCGCCTGTTCGCCGGCCATGCGGGTGTCGCATTGCAGTTCGACGCCGGGATGGCTGGCGCAGAATTCCGCGATGATCGGGCCCAGCAGCAGCGGGGCTTCGCCGGGCATGCACATGCGCAGCGGCCCGCGCAATGCCTGCTCGCCGGCGCCCAGTTCCTCGGCGGTGGCGGCCAGTGTGTCCAGCAAGGGCTTGGCGCGCTGATAGAGCAGGCGGCCGGCCTCGGTCATGCGCAGGTGGCGGGTGCTGCGTTCCAGCAGGCGCACGCCCAGGCTGCGTTCCAGCGCGGCCACGTGGCGGCTGACGTTGGAGGCCGGCAGCTGGAGCTGACGCGCCGCGCCGGCGAAGCTCTGTTCATCGACCACGGCCGCATAGACGCGCACCGTGTTCAGGTCCAGCTTGCTGAGCATGGATTATCCCGTTTCAGGTCATAGAGAACTGCATTTTCGCACTCTGGTTATCAAGAGTGGCGGAATCTAGCATGACGGCTTTGCGCAAGAGCGCGTCTGTACGGGAGATGGCAAGCATGGATATCGCGATTCTGGGCGGCGGCGTGGCGGGGTTGGCCACGGCCCTGGCGCTGGCGCGCCGGGGACATGAACCCCGCGTCTACGAGCGCCGCCCGGCGCCGGCCACGATGGGGGCGGGCGTGACGCTGTGGCCGAATGCCGGCTTCGTGCTGGCGGATCTGGAATTGCTGGACGAGGTGCTGGCGCTGGGCGGCACGCCCGCCGCCATGCATCGCTACGACGCCCAGGGCAGGTCGCTGGGCGGCCTTGATATCGAGCCGCTGGATCGCCTGATGGGATATCCCACTTGCGCCATCCTGCGCACGGACCTGCAAGCGGTGCTGCTCCGGCGGGCGCGCGAGGCGGGCGTGCCGGTGGCGTTCGGCCGCGAGGCCACGGCCATCGCCAACGATCCGGATGGCCGGGCCGTGGTGCACTTCGCGGATGGCGGGCATGCGCGCCCGGACCTGATCATCGGCGCGGACGGACGCATGTCCTCGGTGGCGCGGGCCCATGTGGCGGGCGGCAACGCGCCGGTCTATCAAGGCTTCGTCAACTGGATCGGCGTGGCCGAAAGCTCGCGCGACCTGGTGGACGGCGCTGCCATCCACGACTATTGGGGGCACGGCGAGCGCGTCGGCATCGTGGCGCTGGGGCGGCGCAAGGTCTATTGGGCGGGCGCGCAGGCGCAGACGCTGGAGCAGGCGCGCGCGTCGGCGGCCGCCGCGCAGGACGGCGAGTGGCGCAAGGTGCGCCGCCTGTTCGAGAGCTGGCCCGATCCCATAGGCGCGGTCATCGATGCCACGCCGCCGCGGGCCCTGCGCCTGATCGCGGTGCACGACCTGGAACCGCTGGCCCGCTGGCATCGCGGCAATGTGCTGCTGGTGGGCGACGCCGCGCACGCGCCGCTGCCCACGTCGGGACAGGGCGCCTGCCAGGCGCTGGAGGATGCCTGGCATCTGGCGCGCTGCATGGAGGATCCGGCCATGGGTCCGGGCGCGGAACTGGAGCAGGCGCTGGAACGGTTCGGCGGATTGCGGCGGGAGAAGACGGAGGCCATCACGCGGCAGGCAAGGTACTTCGCGCGCGAGTTGTTCATCACCGACCCGCAGGCTTGCCGCGAGCGCGACGCGCGCGTGCGCGCCAGCGATCCGCTGCAAGGCGTGCATGCGTTGGCGCAAGGCTGGGGGCGGGGCCTGCCTTTGCCGGCGCAGGCGCTGGCCGAAGTCGGGGCGGCCACCGTTGCCGGCAGCGGCGCGGGACGGTAGCGGTAACGTCGGCCACGAGATGGCTGGGCGGCCGAGGGGGTGCCTGGATTGAGGCGCGGGTAGCGACGCGACCCCGCGCGTTCAACCGCGCGGCGCCACCACCGGCTTGATCCGCATCACCGGCGTCGCCTGGCCGCCCGCATCCGCGCGCGGCCGGATCATCATCGGAAAAAAACGCCACAAATACAGCGCCAGGGCCAGCGCCCAGGCCGTGGCCGAGGCGTGCAGCAGACCCGTCACGGCGTTCGACGGCAGCAGCGCCGCCAGCCGCAGCAGCGCGGCCAGGATGATGAGCGCGTAGCTCAGCACCATGCTGCGGTCGGTCTGCAGCGGACGGCCCAGGTGGCCCAGCGCGGTGCGCGTGACCATGCCCAGGATCATGACCGAGAAGCCGGCCACGCCGATCACGTGCGCGGGCCAGGCCACGCGCACGACCAGGCCGGCCAGTTGCGCCGCGCCGACCAGCAGCCCGATGCTCAGGCCCAGGTAGCCGGCGTACAGGATCCACAGCAGCGGCACGCGCCGCGCGGCCCAGGGTTTCCAGGCCAGCCACTGGACCAGCGCGATCAGGCCGCTGGCGGCCAGCGCCAGCGCGGCGCCCTTGGGCGCGCCGGCCAGCAGCAGCACGATGGCCGCCACGCCGGCCGCGAGCTGCCAGTGGCCGCTCCGGGTATGCGGCGGAATGTCCAGGCCGGCCACGGCGCGCTTGGCGAAGAAGGGCAGCACGCGGCGCGCGATCAGCAGGGTCAGCACGGCCATGCTGAGCAGGCCGGCGTTGAAGTAGCGCATCAGGCCCAGGTAGTCGCCGGAGACGGCGGCCGTCAGGTACAGCAGATGGGCGGATGCCAGCGCGGCCAGCAGCAAGGGCACGCCGTAGTTGCGCTTGTTGCGCGTCAGCCAGACCGAGCGCCCCAGCGCCGCCGCGCCCCACAGGAAGAAGACCAGGTCGGCGATGCCCGCCAGCAGGAAGGCCGGACGGCCGGGAACCAGGTAGCCGGCGCGCGCGGCCAGCCATACCAGGCACAGCGCGGCCAGCGCGTTGCCGCGCAGCGGATTGCGGCCGGTCCAGTTGGCGCCGGCCGTGAGCAGGAAGCCCACGGCGATGGTGGCGACGAAGCCCCACAGCATCTCGTGCGCGTGCCAGGCCAGCCCGTTCAATTCGCCGCGCAGCAGCGACGGCGCGTGGATCCAGAGCAGCACCGAGATCAAGGCCCAGGCACAGCCGGCAAGGTACAGCGGGCGGAAACCCATTTCGGTGAAGGCGCGCCATTGCGGGCGGGGCCGGGCGGGGGCGCGGACGGGTTCGTCGATGGA
>NZ_JCBANH010000172.1:0-5232 GCF_059760925.1 Achromobacter sp. 1011791174 | reverse complement strand
CCGGCCGGATTCCCGGCGACAAGCTGGCCGCCGTCAAGGCGCGGCTGGAAGACGTGATGCGCTACAGCGCGGCCATGGACTTGTTGCCGCAATAGGCGGCCACCAGCTCGTGCACCTCGTTGTCCGCGGTCCAGGTCGATTCGCCCCCGGCCGCGCTGTAGCGCATCACGTCTTCCAGCCGCGCCTTGACGGCGGCCAGCTTGTCGCCGGGAATCCGGCCGGCCGCCATGGCGGCGGCCTGGCCTTCCAGCAACTGGCGGATCTGCAGCAGCTCCAGCAATTCGGTCACGCCGAAGGCATGGACCACCACGGAGCCATTGGACAGGCGCTTGAGAATACCTTCGCCCAGCAGCCGGTTCAGCGCGGCGCGCATGGGCGTGCGCGACACGTTCAGCTCTTCGGCCAGGCGGCGCTCTTCCAGCACTTCGCCCGGGCCGATCTGGCGCGCCGCGATGCGGTCGAGCAGGGCCTGGTAGGTGCGTTCGGACACGCTCAGCGCCGGGCCGTCACAGCCGGCGGCCTCGTTTTCGACAGAGGGGTCGGTCAGTTCAATGTTCATGTTCCCATTGGAATCCTTCTGGGATCCCACCTGAATTCCAACTGACTATAGCTCGAAGCCAGGCGTGTGCGGCCTGGGAAATACCCTAGCTGGGAAAGGCGGCGCGTGACGTCGCCGCCCGCGGCACGGTCGGGCCAGGTGGCATGCGGAAAGGAAACGCCAGATGCGGGCGATGCCCCGGCGGGTCGGCGGGCGCGAGACCCGGCCAGAAAATCGGGTCGCGGCGGGGCCCACCCCAACGGGGCGGACAGGCGGATCAGTAACCGACCGTCAGGCCGGGCAGGTCCACGGTGATGCGCGGGCGCTCCAGCGCCAGGGCCAGGTGTTCGGCGAACTCGCGCGCTTCCTTCTCGTCGGTGGAGAGCACGTCATAGCCCAGCGCGTCGGCCACGCCCAGCACCTTGTCCAGCAGCAGGACCTTGCCGCTGGGACGCAGCGGCTCGCAGCCCAGGGTTTCCCAGGCGCTGTCGAACCAGTCGCGCGCGTCGCTCTGGCGCTGCGGCGAAGGCTCGACGGTGGCATTCAGGTCCAGCGAGCGCCGGGTGTCGAAAACGATGGTGATATCGCTGCGCATGGGCAGAATTCCTTGATGTGGCGTCAGCCGGCAAGCGTAGGCAAAAATCGCCGGACAGATTGTCCGCCCGGCGACATTGCTACCAGCCGCGCGACACTTCCCAGGTGACTTCGGCGCCGGCGGCCTGCGACTGGCGCATCATGTCCAGCAGCGGAAAGGCGCGTTCCTTCAGGCCCACGGCGCGCGCCATCGGCGCCACCGGCTGCTTGTCGTCGTCCTCGTCGTCATCATGGCCGCTCTTCTGGTAGTCGGCGATGGCGCGCTCGATGCCCTGGATGGCCGGACCGAGCTGGTCCGCGGTGAACACGCCGCGTTCCGGAATCTTGTCCCCGAAGGACTTGCCCGCAGCCTGCAGCAGCGCGCCGGCGTGGTCGGTCAACATCAGCACTTCGGCCACGACCTTGGAATGAAAAGTGATCAGCATATTCCTGTCTCCGGGATAGGGTGGGACTCCATAACACTACCGCAACCCCGGCCCGGATGCCACCGGCCATCCGGTGCCTGGCCTAGCGCCTTGATTTCATTGGCGCTTTGAACGCGCCGCCAGAAACGCCGCGGCATGCCTGCACGGGCCGGCCCGCCCCCGGCAAGCGCCGGTCCGGCCGCTAAATCAACTATGATTCAGGGGATTCCCGTGACAGCAGGACCTGCGGCAGCCACGAATCCGGCGCCGACGCGCCGCGCATCCCTGGACGCCCCCGGCCCGCCCGGCCCGGCCGCCTGCGCCACTCCTACCGAACTACTCCGGACGCCCATGCTCCTCGAGCAACAGAAACAACTCATTTCCCTGATCCAGGCCGCCGTCGCGCAAAGCCTGCCCGACGCCCAGCCCAACGTGCTGCTGGAGCGCCCCAAGGTCGCCGCCCACGGCGACGTCGCCACCAATGTGGCCATGCAGCTGGCCAAGCCGGCCAAGCGCAATCCGC
Source organism: Achromobacter sp. 1011791174 (assembly GCF_059760925.1). NCBI lineage: Bacteria > Pseudomonadati > Pseudomonadota > Betaproteobacteria > Burkholderiales > Alcaligenaceae > Achromobacter > Achromobacter sp. 1011791174. Next base: position 3,173 of record NZ_JCBANH010000172.1, on the reverse strand, counting down.
GCGAGCTGGCCCAGGCCATCGTCGACGCGCTGATGGCGCAGCCCGACGCCCGCGCCCTGGTCGAGAGCGCCGAGATCGCCGGCCCCGGCTTCATCAACCTGCGCGTCACCCCCGCCGCGCGCCAGGCCGTCATCGCGACGGTGGCCGAGCAGGGCGCCTCCTATGGCCGCGCGCCGCGCACGGGCGAGAAGATCCTGGTCGAGTTCGTGTCCGCCAACCCCACCGGCCCGCTGCACGTGGGCCATGCCCGCCAGGCCGCGCTGGGCGACGCCCTCTGCCGCCTGTACGACGCCAGCGGCTGGGACGTGACCCGCGAGTTCTATTACAACGACGCCGGCAACCAGATCGAGAACCTGGCCATCAGCGTGCAGGCCCGCGCCCGCGGCCTGACGCCGGATTCGCCCGAATGGCCCGCCGACGGCTACAAGGGCGACTACATCAGCGACATCGCCCGCGACTTCCAGGCCGGCAAGACGCTGCAGGCCTCCGACGGCGCGCCGGTCACCGCCAGCGGCGACATCGCCAACCTGGACGATATCCGCGCCTTCGCCGTGGCCTACCTGCGCCGCGAACAGGACCTGGACCTGCAGGCCTTCGGCCTGGCGTTCGACAACTACTACCTGGAAAGCTCGCTATACACCTCCGGCCGCGTCGAGGCCACGGTGAAGGCGCTGATCGCCGGCGGCCACACCTACGAAGACGGCGGCGCGCTGTGGTTGCGCACCACCGAACTGGGCACCGGCGACGACAAAGACCGCGTCATGCGCAAGAGCGAGGGCGGCTACACCTACTTCGTGCCCGACGTGGCCTATCACAAGGCCAAGTGGGAACGCGGTTTCCACCGCGCCGTGAACATCCAGGGCAGCGACCACCACGGCACCGTGGCGCGCGTGCGCGCCGGCCTGCAGGCGCTGGGAGAGGGCATCCCGAAGGACTACCCGTCCTACGTGCTGCACAAGATGGTCAAGGTCATGCGCGGCGGCGAAGAGGTCAAGATCTCCAAGCGCGCCGGCAGCTACGTCACCATGCGCGACCTGATCGACTGGGTCGGCCGCGACGCTGTGCGCTACTTCCTGATCCAGCGCCGCGCCGACACCGAGTTCGTGTTCGACGTGGACCTGGCGTTGTCCAAGAGCGACGAGAACCCCGTCTACTACATCCAGTACGCGCACGCCCGCATCTGCTCGGTGATCGCCAACGCCGGCATGCCGGCCGACGACGTGGCCCGCGCCGACGCCGCGCTGCTGACCGCGCCCACCGAATTCGCGCTGATGCAGCGCCTGGCCGAGTTCCCGCAAGTGGTGGCCCTGGCCGCCCAGGATCTGTCGCCGCACCACATCGCCTTCTGGCTGCGCGATTGCGCGTCCGACTTCCACGCCTGGTACAACGCCGAGCGCGTGCTGGTCGACGACACCGCCCTGAAGCTGGCGCGCCTGCGCCTGGCCGCCACCACCCGCCAGGTGCTGGCCAACGGCCTGGAGCTGATGGGCGTGTCGGCGCCGGAGCGGATGTAACATCGGCACATGGCGACCAAGCGCAAATCCTCCGGCCGGTCGGGCGAAAGCGGCAGCACCCTGTACGGGGCGCTTGCCGGCCTGCTGATCGGCCTCATCGTCGCCGCGGTGGTGGCGTTCTACGTGACCAAGGCGCCGGTGCCCTTCGTGGACCGCGCCAGCCGCGACGCCGGCAAGCTGCCAGACCCGCGCCAGGCGCCGGATCCCAACGCCGGCCTGTACGGACGCGACGGCGCGGCGGGCACGCCGCCCAGCGGACCCACCGCGACCACGCCGGCGCCGCTGCCCGGCACCGGCACGGCCGGCGCCGATACGCCGCCGTCCAAGTCCGACGACCTGGGCGCGCTGATCGCCACGTTGCCGACCTCCAACAACAAGCCGGCCGCCGCGGCCGTGGCGCCAACTCCCGCCGCGCCCAATCCGCTGCCCACGCCGATCGCCAAGGTCGCGCCGACGCCAGCCCCGGCGCCCAAGGCCAGCGCGCCGGCGGCATCGGCGTCCGCCTCGGCATCGGCCAACGGCTCCTACTATCTGCAGGCCGGCGCCTTCCGCAGCGCCGACGACGCCGAATCGCTCAAGGCCCGCATCATCCTGCTGGGCCTGCCGGTGTCGGTGCAGAAGGCCGAAGTCAACGGCAAGGCGCTGAACCGCGTCCGCGTGGGGCCGTATGCCCGCCTGGACGACATGAACCGGGCGCGCGGGCGCCTGGGCGAGAACAAGATCGAAACCGCGGTGGTGCGGCAGTGAATGACCGCATTGAACTAATCCGGCCTTGGGCCTGTCTGTAACGTTTTCTCCAGGAACCTCATACCCATGCTGTCCCAAAAGCTCATCCGCCTTATGGCCGCCGCCGCCCTCACCGCGACGGCCTTCCTCAGCCCGGCGAGCCACGCCCAGGGCGGCGCCCAGCAATACCAGGCGATCAACCCGCCGCTGCCGTCGGACACCCCGGGCAAGATCGAAGTGCTGGAATTCTTCGCCTACACCTGCCCGCACTGCGCCGCCATGGAACCGCTGGTCGAAGACTGGGCCAAGACCGCCCCGCCCGACGTGGTGCTCAAGCAGGTGCCGATCGCCTTCAACGCCGGCATGAAGCCGCTGCAACAGCTGTACTTCACGCTGATCGCGCTGGAGCGCCCCGACCTGCACGCCAAGGTCTTCACCGCCATCCATGGCGAGCACAAGCGCCTGATCGACAAGAAGGCCATGGGCGAATGGGCCGCCGCGCAAGGCGTGGACCGCGCCAAGTTCGATTCCGTGTTCGATTCGTTCAGCGTCCAGACCCAGGTGCAGCGCGCCAACCAGCTGGCCGACGCCTATCGCATCGAAGGCACGCCGTCCTTCGCCGTGGGCGGCAAGTTCATGACCTCGCCGGTCATGGCTGGCAACAGCTACGAAGGCGCGCTGAAGGAAGTGACGCGCCTGATCCCGATGGCCCGCGGCAACTGAGCGCGCCATGCTGCGCCCGACAGGGCGCGGGAATGAAAAATGCCCCCGGGTTCCCGGGGGCTAATGAGATGGTCAGCCCGATCCCCACGAAGCGGTACGCTGAGTGGGGATTGTTCTTTTTGGGGGACCTCTCATGAGCACCGTCACGCTGATTGGCATCGATCTGGGCAAACACAGCTTCCATCTGCATGGGCAGGACGCGGCCGGCAG
>NZ_JCBANH010000171.1:0-5378 GCF_059760925.1 Achromobacter sp. 1011791174 | reverse complement strand
CCGCTCTTTAACAATTAAACAACCGATAAGTGTGGGCGCTTGATGCGAGTGCACAGTGATCGGGCCGGGTTTACCTGGTTTGATCGCAAGCACAAGAAATCAAGTGCTCACTAGAAGTGAAGTACCTTAGATGTCAAGTCTAAGAACATACCTCACTTCCTTTGAGTAGCGACGTATGACTCGGTTCTTCGGAACTAAGAAATACGAATTTATACAGAGATTAAACTGAAGAGTTTGATCCTGGCTCAGATTGAACGCTAGCGGGATGCTTTACACATGCAAGTCGAACGGCAGCGCGGACTTCGGTCTGGCGGCGAGTGGCGAACGGGTGAGTAATGTATCGGAACGTGCCCAGTAGCGGGGGATAACTACGCGAAAGCGTAGCTAATACCGCATACGCCCTACGGGGGAAAGCAGGGGATCGTAAGACCTTGCACTATTGGAGCGGCCGATATCGGATTAGCTAGTTGGTGAGGTAACGGCTCACCAAGGCGACGATCCGTAGCTGGTTTGAGAGGACGACCAGCCACACTGGGACTGAGACACGGCCCAGACTCCTACGGGAGGCAGCAGTGGGGAATTTTGGACAATGGGGGCAACCCTGATCCAGCCATCCCGCGTGTGCGATGAAGGCCTTCGGGTTGTAAAGCACTTTTGGCAGGAAAGAAACGTCGCGGGCTAATACCCCGTGGAACTGACGGTACCTGCAGAATAAGCACCGGCTAACTACGTGCCAGCAGCCGCGGTAATACGTAGGGTGCAAGCGTTAATCGGAATTACTGGGCGTAAAGCGTGCGCAGGCGGTTCGGAAAGAAAGATGTGAAATCCCAGAGCTTAACTTTGGAACTGCATTTTTAACTACCGAGCTAGAGTGTGTCAGAGGGAGGTGGAATTCCGCGTGTAGCAGTGAAATGCGTAGATATGCGGAGGAACACCGATGGCGAAGGCAGCCTCCTGGGATAACACTGACGCTCATGCACGAAAGCGTGGGGAGCAAACAGGATTAGATACCCTGGTAGTCCACGCCCTAAACGATGTCAACTAGCTGTTGGGGCCTTCGGGCCTTGGTAGCGCAGCTAACGCGTGAAGTTGACCGCCTGGGGAGTACGGTCGCAAGATTAAAACTCAAAGGAATTGACGGGGACCCGCACAAGCGGTGGATGATGTGGATTAATTCGATGCAACGCGAAAAACCTTACCTACCCTTGACATGTCTGGAATCCTGAAGAGATTTAGGAGTGCTCGCAAGAGAACCGGAACACAGGTGCTGCATGGCTGTCGTCAGCTCGTGTCGTGAGATGTTGGGTTAAGTCCCGCAACGAGCGCAACCCTTGTCATTAGTTGCTACGAAAGGGCACTCTAATGAGACTGCCGGTGACAAACCGGAGGAAGGTGGGGATGACGTCAAGTCCTCATGGCCCTTATGGGTAGGGCTTCACACGTCATACAATGGTCGGGACAGAGGGTCGCCAACCCGCGAGGGGGAGCCAATCCCAGAAACCCGATCGTAGTCCGGATCGCAGTCTGCAACTCGACTGCGTGAAGTCGGAATCGCTAGTAATCGCGGATCAGCATGTCGCGGTGAATACGTTCCCGGGTCTTGTACACACCGCCCGTCACACCATGGGAGTGGGTTTTACCAGAAGTAGTTAGCCTAACCGCAAGGGGGGCGATTACCACGGTAGGATTCATGACTGGGGTGAAGTCGTAACAAGGTAGCCGTATCGGAAGGTGCGGCTGGATCACCTCCTTTCAGAGCTTAGTGCTCGTGTTAAGCGTCCACTCTTATCGGTTGTTTGATATAGCTGGGATCGGTTGTGGGCTTGGGTAGAGGGATTCCTCCCTGTGTCCATGACTTCTGACTACTGATCCGAGAAGGTTTTGGGTCTGTAGCTCAGTCGGTTAGAGCACCGTCTTGATAAGGCGGGGGTCGTTGGTTCGAATCCAACCAGACCCACCAGGTATTCGCAGGGCGCGGTAAGCGTCGTGGGATATGGGGGTGTAGCTCAGCTGGGAGAGCGCCTGCTTTGCAAGCAGGATGTCATCGGTTCGATCCCGTTCACCTCCACCACTGATTGACGAAGGTTGATCGCCTGGTGAGAAGTAGAGGCTAACTCATAGCGTCGTGTGCAGATTGCAGACGGTTTTATGAGTTAGGTTTTACCTGACAGCTATATTTGTTCTTTAACAATCTGGAAGAAGCACAACAAAATGTGCTCATCGAGTAGTCAGCTTAGCTGATGAAGATGGGTACGGGTTGTGATTGCATTAATTTTGTTCCAAGTTCTCAAGACTGAAGTGAATAACTTCAGACTGCTTTGAAACTTATGAACGGCACAAACGCTAATACTCAGGTCCTATAGCCTACAGCGTTATAGGATCAAGCGACTAAGTGCATATGGTGGATGCCTTGGCGATCACAGGCGATGAAGGACGTAGTAGCCTGCGAAAAGCTGCGGGGAGCTGGCAAACAAGCTTTGATCCGCAGATATCCGAATGGGGAAACCCACTCCGCAAGGAGTATCCCTGACTGAATACATAGGTCAGTGGAAGCGAACCGGGTGAACTGAAACATCTCAGTAGCTCGAGGAAAAGAAATCAACCGAGATTCCGAAAGTAGTGGCGAGCGAAATCGGAAGAGCCTTTACGTTTTAGCATTCAGGATAATCGAACGGGATGGAAAGCCCGGCCGTAGCAGGTGATAGCCCTGTAGATAAAATCTTGAGTGTGGAACTAAGCGTAAGAAAAGTAGGGCGGGACACGTGAAATCCTGTTTGAAGATGGGGGGACCATCCTCCAAGGCTAAATACTCGTGATCGACCGATAGTGAACCAGTACCGTGAGGGAAAGGCGAAAAGAACCCCGGAAGGGGAGTGAAATAGATCCTGAAACCGTATGCATACAAACAGTAGGAGCCTCGTAAGGGGTGACTGCGTACCTTTTGTATAATGGGTCAGCGACTTACATTCAGTGGCAAGGTTAACCGAATAGGGAAGCCGTAGCGAAAGCGAGTCCGAATAGGGCGATTCAGTCGCTGGGTGTAGACCCGAAACCAGATGATCTATCCATGGCCAGGTTGAAGGCACGGTAACACGTGCTGGAGGACCGAACCCACTAATGTTGAAAAATTAGGGGATGAGCTGTGGATAGGGGTGAAAGGCTAAACAAATCTGGAAATAGCTGGTTCTCTCCGAAAACTATTTAGGTAGTGCCTCAAGTATTACTGCAGGGGGTAGAGCACTGTTATAGCTAGGGGGTCATGGCGACTTACCAAACTATGGCAAACTCCGAATACCTGCAAGTACAGCTTGGGAGACAGAGCACCGGGTGCTAACGTCCGGACTCAAGAGGGAAACAACCCAGACCGCCAGCTAAGGTCCCGAATTATCGCTAAGTGGGAAACGAAGTGGGAAGGCATAGACAGTCAGGAGGTTGGCTTAGAAGCAGCCATCCTTTAAAGAAAGCGTAATAGCTCACTGATCGAGTCGTCCTGCGCGGAAGATGTAACGGGGCTAAGCGATAAACCGAAGCTGCGGGTGTGCACTTTGTGCACGCGGTAGGAGAGCGTTCTGTAAGCCTGCGAAGGTGGCTTGTAAAGGCTGCTGGAGGTATCAGAAGTGCGAATGCTGACATGAGTAGCGATAAAGGGGGTGAAAAGCCCCCTCGCCGTAAGTCCAAGGTTTCCTGCGCAACGTTCATCGGCGCAGGGTGAGTCGGCCCCTAAGGCGAGGCAGAGATGCGTAGCTGATGGGAAGCTGGTTAATATTCCAGCACCGTCGTACAGTGCGATGGGGGGACGGATCGCGGAAGATCATCAGGGTGTTGGATGTCCCTGTTGCTGTATCGAAGATGGCGCTTAGGCAAATCCGGGCGCGTAAATCAAGGGTATGGCACGAGCGAGCATAGCTTGCGAAGTGATTGGAAGTGGTTCCAAGAAAAGCCTCTAAGCTTCAGCTGTACGAGACCGTACCGCAAACCGACACAGGTGGACGGGATGAATATTCCAAGGCGCTTGAGAGAACTCAGGAGAAGGAACTCGGCAAATTGATACCGTAACTTCGGGAGAAGGTATACCCCGGTAGTGTGAAGCGCCTGCGCGCTTAGCATGATGGGGTCGCAGAGAATCGGTGGCTGCGACTGTTTATTAAAAACACAGCACTCTGCAAAGACGAAAGTCGACGTATAGGGTGTGACGCCTGCCCGGTGCCGGAAGGTTAAGTGATGGGGTGCAAGCTCTTGATCGAAGCCCCGGTAAACGGCGGCCGTAACTATAACGGTCCTAAGGTAGCGAAATTCCTTGTCGGGTAAGTTCCGACCTGCACGAATGGCGTAACGATGGCCACACTGTCTCCTCCTGAGACTCAGCGAAGTTGAAGTGTTTGTGATGATGCAATCTACCCGCGGCTAGACGGAAAGACCCCATGAACCTTTACTGTAGCTTTGCATTGGACTGTGAACCGGCCTGTGTAGGATAGGTGGGAGGCTTTGAAGCGTGGTCGCTAGATCACGTGGAGCCATCCTTGAAATACCACCCTGGTTTGTTTGCGGTTCTAACCTTGGTCCGTTATCCGGATCGGGGACAGTGCATGGTGGGCAGTTTGACTGGGGCGGTCTCCTCCCAAAGTGTAACGGAGGAGTTCGAAGGTACGCTAGGTACGGTCGGAAATCGTGCTGATAGTGCAATGGCATAAGCGTGCTTGACTGTGAGACTGACAAGTCGAACAGGTGCGAAAGCAGGACATAGTGATCCGGTGGTTCTGAATGGAAGGGCCATCGCTCAACGGATAAAAGGTACTCTGGGGATAACAGGCTGATACCGCCCAAGAGTTCATATCGACGGCGGTGTTTGGCACCTCGATGTCGGCTCATCTCATCCTGGGGCTGTAGCCGGTCCCAAGGGTATGGCTGTTCGCCATTTAAAGAGGTACGTGAGCTGGGTTTAAAACGTCGTGAGACAGTTTGGTCCCTATCTGCCGTGGGCGTTGGATACTTGACGGAGCCTGCTCCTAGTACGAGAGGACCGGAGTGGACGTACCTCTGGTGTACCGGTTGTCATGCCAATGGCATTGCCGGGTAGCTAAGTACGGAAGAGATAACCGCTGAAGGCATCTAAGCGGGAAACTCGTCTGAAGATTAGGTATCCCGGGGACTTGATCCCCCTAAAGAGTCGTTCGAGACCAGGACGTTGATAGGTCGGGTGTGGAAGCGCAGTAATGCGTTAAGCTAACCGATACTAATTGCTCGTGAGGCTTGATCCTATAACACTGATGGTTATGACCTGGTGTATAGCGTATACAAGTGTCGTTCAATACAAAATCTGGCTGCCCCGTCAGCAGCCAGCCAACATCGATTACAACCCGAGTGCGCGATCATCGAGA
>NZ_JCBANH010000170.1:0-5485 GCF_059760925.1 Achromobacter sp. 1011791174 | reverse complement strand
CCCTTGAGGGGGGAGCGCGTAGCGCTCGGGGGTGGGTCCATCCCTCCGGTCCGCTGCGGCGCCCCCTTGAGGGGGAAGCGCGTAGCGCTCGGGGGTGGGCCTACAACCTTGCAGCCATGCTGTTGTCGGCCAGCGCCTGCGCCTGTTCGCGCGACATGCCCAGGTGCTCGTACAGCGCGTGGAAGTTCTCGTTGACGTAACCGCCGAAGTAGGCCGGGTCGTCGGAGTTGACCGTGACCTTCACGCCCGCGTCCAGCAGCGACAGGATGTTGTGGTCGCGCATGTGCTGGAACACGCGCAGGCGGGTGTTCGACAGCGGACAGACGGTCAGCGGGATCTGTTCATCGATCAGGCGGGCGATCAGGCGCGGGTCTTCGGCCGCGCGCACGCCGTGGTCGATGCGCCGCACCTTGAGCAGGTCCAGCGCTTCCCAGATGTACTCGGGCGGACCTTCCTCGCCGGCGTGGGCCACGGCCGGCAGGCCTTCGGCGCGGGCGCGGTCGAACACGCGCTGGAACAGCCGTGGCGGAAAGCCCTTCTCGCTGCTGTCCAGGCCAACCGCGATGAAGGCGTCGCGGTAGGGCAGGGCCTGTTCCAGCGTGCGCATGGCGGCTTCCTCGGGCAGGTGGCGCAGGAAGCTCAGGATCAGGCCGCTGCTCACGCCCAGCTGCTTGCGGCCGTCTTCCAGCGCCTGGCTGATGCCGTTGAGCACGGTCTCGAAGGGCACGCCTCGGTCGGTATGCGTCTGCGGATCGAAGAAGGGCTCGGTGTGCACCACGTTCTGCTCTTGGCACTTCAACAGGTAGGCCCAGGTCAGGTCGTAGAAGTCCTGCTCGGTGCGCAGCACGTCGGCGCCGCGATAGTAGAGGTCCAGGAATTCCTGCAGATTGTTGTAGTTATAGGCCTGGCGCAGCGATTTGACGTCGGGCCAGGGCAGCGCCACGCCGTTGCGTTGCGCCAGGCTGAACAGCAGCTCGGGTTCCAGCGACCCCTCCAGGTGCATGTGCAGTTCCGCTTTGGGCAGGGCGTTCAGCCAGTCGTACATAGGGGCTCCGGTCTTCGGGTAAGGCGTGGGGATGTGCGCGCCGCTGGCGGCAGGCAAGGCCGCGATCATATCCGGTATGGGATGACGGCCAAGGGCGCGGACCCGTCCGCGCCGCGCGTCGCGGGGCGGCCCGGACCTGCGCCGATTATTCTCCGCGCCGGGGCGCTTGGCAACGCGCGCCGGTGATTCGGATATAGTTCGTCGCCATGAGCCGCCGCGGGCGGCGCCAGCGGGAGCAACCATGATGTCCAGGCGGGAAGCGTCGAGAATCGCGCGTCGCATGACGGCCGGCGTCGCGCTGGCCGTCACGCTGGCCGCCTGTGGTTCGTCGCGGTTGGACGGGGTGCCCGTCGATTGGCCCGGCTTTCGCGAGCCGCGCCTGGCGACGGCGCCGTCCGAACCGGCGCAATGCCCGGACCTGACGGGACCGTATCGCATCCAGGGTGAGTTCAGGACCGGCGAGCGCGACGCATCGCTGGACGACCTGGGCCGCTTCCTGGCGTGGACGCTGTACCTGTCCGGCATGGGCGGGGGCGATTCCCGCGCCTGGAACCCCGCGCCCGGCGCGTCGGTGACCTTCGCGTCCGACGCCCAGGCCTGGCGGGCGCTGCTGCGGGACGGACGCGGCGGCAAGCTGGAGGGCCGGCTGCCGGGTGCCGCGTCGCCCGCCGGCGACCTGGTCGATCCGGCGCGCCAGCAGATCATGCTGGTCTCGGGCTGTGCGCAGGGTCGGCTGTGGATCAGCGCGCGCGAAGATTGGCGCCAGCATGAGTCCCAGGGCGTGCGCCGCCATGTGGCGATGCTACGGCCGGAAGGCGGCGGCCTGCTGCTGACCGTCAGGCGCGAGTCCGACAGCATCGGCATGCTGCTACCCTGGTACAGCAACGACAGCCGCGTGTCGCAATACTGGTTCGCGCCGGCCGGACCCAGATGAACGCGGCCGGGGTGGCGCGCGACGCCTGCGCGGGCCGCCAGCTGTCTTCCATTTTCTTCGATGTGCCCATGACCGTAAAACGACTGACCTTCTGCGCCGTGCTGTTCCTGTTGTTCGTGCTGGGCGTGACCTGGTTCTGGCTCCAGCTCTTCGACACCCGCGCGCCGTCGCTGCGCGGCCAGGTCCAGGGCGAGAACGTCCATATTTATGGCGAATCTCCCCAGCACGACGCCGCCGTCAACCGCGCCTGGCTGGAAGAGGCCAGACGCGGCAATGTCGACGCGCAGTACACCATGGGCCTGATCATGGAACAGAGCGATCGCAAGGAGGCGCTGCGCTGGTACGAGGCCGCCGCCGCCCAGGGCTATCCGGCCGCGATCGAACGCCTGGAACAGTTGCGGGCCAAGCCCGTGCGGCGCTGAGCCTTGTCCGACGCAAGCCAGGCCCAGACTCTGGCCGCGCCGCTGCAGGCGCGCTTCGTCCACGGCCCGCTGCGCGGGCATGTGGTCGAAATGGTGCTGACCGGCTGGGCCAGCCTGCTGGCCGTGTTCGCGGTCGAATTCCTGTCCTTGCTGTACCTGGGCACGCTGGGCGAGGAAGCGATCCTGGCCGCCGTGGGGCTGGGGTCGATGACGCTGTTCACGGTGATGTCGGTCAGCATTGGCGTCACCGTGGGCGGCGCGGCCATGGTGTCGCGCGCGCTGGGGGCTGGCGACGGGCAGGGCGCGCGCCGCCTGGGCGGCGCCTCGCTCATCCTGATGACGGCGGCCACGGCCGTGGCGGGGGTGCTGTATCTGGCGTTCATCGGTCCGTATGCCGCCGCCGTCGGCCTGGAGCCGAGGGTGCGCGGCCATCTGCTGTCTTTCGTCTTCATTTCCACACCGTTCATGGTGGCTGGCGGGATCGGCATGATGCTGTCCAACCTGCTGCGCGCCCATGGCCGGGGCCGCCAGTCCATGTGGGTGCTGCTGGCCGGCACCGCGACCGTCGCGCTGCTGGATCCGCTGGTGATCTTCGTTTTCAAGGGTGGCCTGCAGGGCGTGGCCTGGGCCGGCGCCGTGGGACGCCTGGCCACCATGCTGCTGGGCGGCTGGCTGGTGTTCGGACGCCACCGGCTGGTGCGCTGGCCGACCCGTGGAGAGCTGCGGCCGGCGCTGGCCGCGATCGGCAGGATCGCCGCGCCCGCCGCCCTGACCGGCCTGGCCACGCCGGCGGCGGTGATCTTCGCCGCGTCCACCTATGCCGGCTTTGGCTCCAGCGTGATGGCCGGCGCCACGGTCATGGACCGGGTGCTGCAACTGGCCTATTCGATGTTCTTCGTGCTGCCCGGCGCCATCGGGCCGATCCTGGGGCAGAACCTGGGCGCGGGCAACTGGGACCGCATCCGCGAGACGGCCCGGCTGACCGCGAGGCTGGCGCTGGCTTACGGCCTGGGCATGGCCGTGCTGCTGGCGCTGCTGGCCCCGTTCATCGCGGACCTGTTCAAGGTCACCGGCCCAGGCCGCGACCTGGTGGTGTTCTTCTGTCGCTACGCCAGTTTCATCTGGGTGCTGAACAGCTTTTTCTTCGTGGCCGTGGCGGTATTCAACAACCTGGGCCACGCCGGCTACTCCACCGCCATCAGCTGGCTGCGCGCCACCGTGGGCACCTTGCCGCTGGTCTGGCTGGGCGCCCGCCTGGGCGGACCCGAGGGCGTGGTGCTGGGTCAGTCGGCCAGTTTCGCGCTGTTCAGCCTGGTGGCGCTGGCGCTGTGCCGGCGCGTGCTGCGCCGGCCTCCTCCCAGGCCGGCGGCGGCTGCCGCCGGACAGGCCACCGGCGGTTAGATTTCATCATCGGCACGCGGTACGATCGCGGCTGAGTCCGATTTTTAGGAATGCCATGTCCTTGCGCTCCATTCGTTTTCGAATCGATGCCTTTCCCCAGATCCTGCTGGCCGCCGCGCTGACCGCCGCCGCCGGCGCCGCGCAGGCCCAGCCCGCCTCGGCCACCGGTTCGCGCGCGCAGACGCCGGCGCCGGCCGCGCCTGCGCTGACACCCAAGCGCAGCTTCGACGACACGCCGCTGCCGGCCGCCACGCCCGCCGCCACGCCCGCCGTCACACCCACGCCCGAATCCGCAACGCCGGCCGGAACCGGCGCGCTGCCGCCGCGCACCCCGGCGCCGGCCGCCGCGCCCGCGCCCGAATCCGCGACTCCCGCCGGAACCGGCTCCCTGCCGCCGCGTACCGCCGCGCCGGCTCCCGCTACTGCGCCGACCGCCGTTCCCGCCGCCACCGCCGCGCCGGCGGCCACCGCCGATCCGGTCGTCATCATGCCGACGGCGGAAGACACCAAGGCCTGCCTGGACAAGCTGCGCAAGGGCGCCACGGCCAACGGCCTGACGCTCGCTGACTGGGACAAGTACACCGCCGACGCCAAGCTGCTGCCGACCACGGTGTCCTCGGCCAAGGGCCAGCCCGAAGGCCGCGAGAGCTGGTGGGACTACATCGCCAAGACGGTCGACGACGAGCGCGTGGCCGACGGCAAGATGATGATGAAGAAGGTCGGCTCGCAGCTGAACACCATCGGCCAGCAGTATCAGGTCGATCCGGCCACGCTGGTCGCCATCTTCGGCATCGAGACCAATTACGGCCGCCAGATCGGCAAGACCAATGTGCTGAACGCCTGGCTCACGCGCGCCTGCACCGAGAACAAGCCGCTGTGGGAAAAGAACGCTTACGCCTCGGTGCGCCTGCTGCGCGACGGCGTGGTGCCCGCCGACAACTTCGTCGGCTCCTGGAGCGGCGCCTTCGGCATGACCCAGTTCATCCCGACCTCGTTCTACGAGCTGGCCGCCGATGGCGACGGCGATGGCCGCATCGACCTGTACAACTCGCTGCCTGACGCGCTGGCATCCACCGCCAACCACCTGCGCAAGCGCCGCGCCAAGTGGACCATGGGCCTGCCGGCCGTGGTGGAGGTGCGCCTGCCCGCCGAGCTGGCCGCCACCATCCCGCCGGAGCCGGATGCCGAATATGTGGGCGCGAAAGACCGCCGCACGATCGCGCAGTGGGTCCAGGCCGGCGTGAAGCAGGGCAATGGTGCCGCGCTCAAGCTGTCCTCGGGCGAAGGCGAGCAGGCCTATCTGTTCGCGCCGACCGGTTCGCGCGGTCCGGTGTTCCTGGCGACCGTCAATTTCGACGCCATCCTGCACTACAACCAGTCGCGCCGCTACGCGCTGGCCGTGGCGCTGCTGCTCAACCGCCTGCAGGACCGCCCGGGCCTGGCCACGCCGTGGCCGACCGATGACCCCGGCCTGTCGCGCGCGCAGATCAAGGAACTGCAGGACATGCTGTACGACTTCGGCCATGACGTCGGCGTGCCCGACGGCATCCCCGGCGCCAAGACCCGCGAGGCCGTGCGCGCCGAGCAGGAGCGCCGCAACCTGCCGCAGGACGGCCGCGTGGGCAAGCGCATCTACGACGCGGTCAAGGCCTCATGGCCGCCGTTGGCCGCGCCGGCGCGGCC
>NZ_JCBANH010000169.1:0-5501 GCF_059760925.1 Achromobacter sp. 1011791174 | reverse complement strand
CCTCGGCGGGGGCGGGTCCTGTTCAGGGAATATCGACCATCTGCATGCGGCGGGTCAGCACGCCGACGCGTGAGTTCAGATAGTTGGAGTTGCGGTTGCGGTCGTAGAAGCGCGGGTTGGGGAGCATGGCGGCCAGGCGGGCCGACTGGCTGGCGCCCAGGCCGGCGGCGGAGGTGTTGAAATAGTGCTTCGCGGCCGCTTCGGCGCCGAACACGCCCACGCCCCATTCGGCCACGTTCAGATACAACTCCAGGATCCGTTCCTTGCTCATGACGTGTTCGATCATGTAGGTCAGGACCAGTTCCTGACCCTTGCGCACATAGCTGCGCGAACTCGACAGGAACAGGTTCTTGGCCAACTGCTGGGTGATGGTGGAGCCGCCGCGCATTTTGCTGCGCCCGGCTTCTTCCTGCTTCTGGTTGTATTCCCAGGCCTTGCGGATGGCCTCCCATTCCACGCCGTCATGCTCGGTGAAATTCGAGTCCTCGGCCGCCACGACCGCCCGCTTCAGGGAGTTGCTGATCTTGTCGTAGGGCACCCATTCATGCTGCAGGCGGAAGTCGGCGTGGCCTTCGCTGAGCCGCGCGTACTCCTCGCGCATCACCGCGCTGGCGCCGGGGTTCTGGTACTTGTACCAGACCACCAGGCCGAACAGCCAGAACTGGTACAGCAGCACGGCGCAGACCAGCGCCATCATCACGCCGGTGATGATCCGGAACCAGGACCTGCGGCCCTTGCCGGCGCGGCCCGCCATGCCTTCAGGGTCCCGCCGCCAGATCGGCGCGCAGCGCCGCCAGCACGGGCTCGGGATCGGGCCGCAGGCCGTGCCAGATATGGAAGCTCTCGGCCGCCTGGCCCACCAGCATGCCCAGGCCGTCCGCCGTGCGCGCGGCGCCGTCGGCCCCGGCCTGCTTCATGAAGGCGGTGGGTGCGGCGCCGTACATCATGTCGTAGGCCAGCGCGCCGGGGGCATACAGGCCGCCGGGCAGGTCGGGGGCGGCATCGGCCAGCCCGCTGGCGGTGGCATTGATGACCGCGTCCCAGCCGCCGGGCGTTGCCGCCTCGGCGAGCGTGCCGGCCGTGACCTGGACTGGCAGGCCGGCCCCGCTGGCGCGCCAGGCCTCGGCCAGTTCGAGCGCGCGGGCGGCGGTGCGGTTGACGATATGGATGCGGGCGCAGCCGGCCTGCGCCAGCGGCTGCAGCACGCCGCGGGCTGCGCCGCCCGCGCCGACCAGCAGCACGCGGGCGCCGTCCAGGCGCAGGCCCAGGCGCAGCAGGTCCGACACCAGGCCCACGCCGTCGGTGTTGCAGCCGTGCCAGGCGCCGTTGCGCCAGGACAGCGTGTTGACGGCGCCGGCCAGCCTGGCGCGGTCGGACAGGTTGCCCGCCGCCAGCGCGCAGGCCTCCTGCTTGAAGGGCACCGTCACGTTCAGGCCCAGTCCGCCTTCGGCGACGAAGGCGGCCGTCGTCGCCATGAAACCGTCCAGCGGCGCCAGCAGCCGGTCATAGCGCAGCGCCCGGCCGGTCTGGCGGGCGAACATGGCATGGATCTGCGGGGAGCGGCTGTGGGCGATCGGGTTGCCGATCACGGCGTAGCGGGCCTCGGTCATGGGGCTTGGGTTTCCAGGGTGTCGTTGACGAAGTGCCAGCTGCGCGTGATGACCAGCACGTCGGTGTCGCGCGCGATCTCGGGCGGGAAGGGGGGGAACGGCGCGGCCAGCTGCACGATGCGCCGCGCGGCCTGGTTCAGCACCGCGTGCGGGGACGGCTCGTCGATCTCGACGTCGGCGATGCTGCCGTCGGCGCGGACCGACACGGTCAGGCGCAGCGAGCCGTAGATGCGTCCGCGCGCCTCGTCCGGGTAGTGCTGGGTGCCCACGGCCTCCACCCGGGTGCGCCAGGCGTCCAGGTAGGCGGCGTAGCGTGAGGCTTCGGCCGAGGGCGCCACGAACTGCTTGCGCGGTTCCGCGCTGTACTGCTGCACGCGGGCGGCCAGGGCGGCCACCTGGGAATTCTGGATCACGCTGGCCTGCTCCTCGGCGTCGCGGCCATGGTCGGCGCCGTCTGGCCAGGGATTGACGGCCTGGCGCTCGGCGCCGGCCTTGTCGCGGGCCTGCAGCTGGGTCATCAGGCGGGCCTGTTCGGCCTCGAGCTGGACCTGGCGCTTGCGCATGGCTTCCAGCACGATGGTCTCGGCCGAGGCGCCGGTCTGGGGCAGCGGGGTGGTGGCCAGGCCGCGGTCGGCGTTGCCGCCGCCGCTCATCTGATTCTGGGCCTGGGCGCGAGGCGTTTCGGGCGGGGTTTCGCTGCGGGCGTTCAGCAGCAGCACTTCCAGGCTGGGCGAGGTGGGCTTGCTCAGGGCGGGCGCGCCAAGGCGCCACGCCAGCGCGCCGGCGTGCACCAACAGCGAGATCGCCAGGCCGATGCGCAGGTAGTGCTGGGCGGGCGCGCCCAGCCACCGCAGGAAACGGCTCGGCGGGGAGGGGGAATCAGCAAGGCTTTGCACGCAGGCATTGTAAGCCCGGCGCAGCTTACCGCCGTGTGTCAGGGACGGACGCCGCCACGGGCGGCGGCGTCTGCCTGGGCGGGCCGATTACTGATTGGGGAACACCCACACGTGCCGGGCCGGCAGGGCCAGGCGGCAGGCGCCGGGCTCGCGGCCCTCGGCGCCGTAGGCGCGCAGCGCCAGGGCGGCCGGATCGGCCTGTGCGCCGCGGAACACGTACTCCCAGCGGTCGCCCAGGTACATGCTGGTCACCAGCGGCAGTTCCAGGTGATTGCCGTCGGGATCGTCCGCCAGGCGCACCTGTTCCACCCGGATCACGGCGGTGGCGTCCTGGCCGGCGGTCAGTCCGGGCGCGGCCTTGCCCCACAGCGCCCAGCCGGCGCCCTCGATGCGGGCCTGGCCGTCGCGCAGTTCGGCGACCTTGCCGCTCAGGCGGTTGTTGCTGCCCATGAACTCGGCGGTGAACAACGTGTTGGGCGAGCCGTACATTTCCTGGGGCGTGCCCTGCTGCTCGATCTTGCCGTTGTTCAGCAGCAGGATGCGGTCGGAGATGGCCATGGCCTCGCTCTGGTCGTGCGTGACCATCAGCGCCGACAGGCCCAGGCGCACGATCAGCTCGCGCAGGAAGGCGCGGGCCTCTTCGCGCAGCTTGGCGTCCAGGTTGGACAGCGGTTCGTCCAGCAGGATCACGGGCGGGCTGTACACCAGCGCGCGGCCGATGGCCACGCGCTGCTGCTGGCCGCCGGACAGCTGGTGGGGATGGCGCTGGCCGAGCTTGCCCAGGCCGAGCTGGTCCAGCACGGCCTGCACGCGTTCGCGCACCTCGGCCTGCGGCGTCTTGCGCAGCTTGAGCGGGTAGGCGACGTTGTCGAACACGGTCTTGTGCGGCCACAGCGCATAGGACTGGAACACCAGGCCCAGGTTGCGCTCTTCGGCCGGGATCTCGCGGCGCGCGGCGCCGTCGTAGACCACGCGATCGCCGATGGTGATGCGGCCGCGCTTGGGGCCTTCCAGGCCGGCGACGGCGCGCAGCAGCGTGGTCTTGCCGCTGCCGGACGGGCCCAGCAGGGACACCACTTCGCCCTGGCGCAATTGCATCGACACGCCCTTGAGCACCGGGTTGTCGCCGTAGTCCAGGTGCAGGTCTTCAACAGAAAGCTCAATCATGAAGTTTGACTCCGAATCGCAGGGCGATGCCCAGGCCGATGACGACCAGAACGATATTGATGAAGGAAAGCGCAGCCACGATGTCGATGGCGCCGGAGGCCCACAAGGACACCAGCATGGAGCCGATGGTCTCGGTGCCGGGCGACAACAGGTAGACGCCGGTGGAGTATTCGCGCTCGAAGATCAGGAACATCAGCAGCCAGGAGCCGATCAGGCCGTACTTGGCCAGCGGCACGGTCACGTGGCGTGTGACCTGGCCGCGACGCGCGCCGGCGCTGCGGGCGGCCTCTTCCAGCTCGGGGCCCACTTGCAGCAGCGTCGACGAGATCAGCCGCAGGCCATAGGCCATCCAGACCACGGTGTAGGCCAGCCACACGCTGAAGATGGTGCTGCGCATGGAACGCAGCCACTCGATGAAGTTCTCGCGCAGCCATTCGGCGAAGGGCAGCCCCGACAGCCAGCCGCCGAGGTCGGCGTCCAGCGCGTTGTCCAGCCACATCGGCACGAACAGGAACACCCACAGGAAGGCCAGGCCGGCCAGCAGGCCGGGCACCGCGCGCGGCACCAGCACGCTGTAGTCCATGAAGCGCGTGACGTTGTCCGGCTTGCGGTGCATGGCCAGGCCCACGAAGGTGTAGCAGAACACGGCCAGCGCGCCGCCGAACACGCCGATGGCGACCGAGTTGACGATGGCGCGCATCAGGTTGGGCTGCGAGAACACCGTGCGGAATGCATCCAGCGACAGCACGTCCAGCAGCGACACGCCCATGCCCCAGTTCGATACGAAGGCGCGCAGCAGCACGCCCAGCAGCGGCACCACGATGGTGACCAGCAGCCAGAACGCGACGACCGCGCCGGCCACCCAGCGCCACTTGCCCAGCGGCAGCGGGCGCGCGCGCGAGGCCTTGCCCTTGACGGTGACGAAACGGTTGGCGGTGCGCATCAGGCGGCGCTGCAGCATGACCAGCGGAATGGTCATGCAGATCAGCACCACGGCCACGGCCGCCATCAGGTGGTAGGACGGGATCCCGAGCTTGTTGGTCAGCTTGTACAGGTAGGTCGCCAGCACCAGGTTGCCTTCGGGGTCGCCCAGCACCAGCACCAGGCCGAACACCTCCAGGCCCAGGAAGAACAGCAGCACCGTGGCGTACAGCATGGCCGGCCGCACCATCGGCAGGCTGACCGAGACCATCACGCGCAGCGGCGAGGCGCCGGACACGCGGGCGGCTTCCTCGACGTCCGAGCCCATGCTGCGCAGCGCCGACGAGATGTACAGGTAGGCGTGCGGTACGTGGGTCAGGCCGGCGATGATGACGATGCTGGTGAGCGAATAGACGTTCCAGGGCACGAAGCCCAGCAGGCTCTGCGCCCAGGTCGAGAAGAAGCCGACCGGGCCGGCGGCCACCACGTAGCCGAAGCCCAGCACCATGGGCGACACGAAGATCGGCACCAGGATCAGCGGCTCGATCCAGCGTCGGCCCGGCAGGTCGGTGCGGATCATCAGGAAGGCCAGCATGCCTCCCAGCGGAATGGCGATGACGGCCAGGCCGAAGGCCAGGATGAAGCCGCTCTTGAGCGCCTTGTAGAAATCGGAATCCGCGAAGATGAAGCGGAACGCGTCCAGGCTGAAGACCTTGGACGGCGAGAAGAAGGGCGCGGACAGAAAGCTCTGGATGATGATGAACGACAGCGGCACGTAGATGGCCAGGGCCGTGATCAGCACCACCACGCCGCGCGGCAGGGACTGCCATTTTCTGCGCAATGACTGCATGGGGAAATCCTGTGTTCGGGGGACGCGGGCCGCGCCGCCGGCGGGGCGGGCGTGGCG
>NZ_JCBANH010000168.1:0-5950 GCF_059760925.1 Achromobacter sp. 1011791174 | reverse complement strand
CCAGCGTCCACCCCACGCCGATCAGCACCGTTTCCAGCAAGGTATGCACGCCGCCCGGCGCCGAAACTTGAGGCGGATTCATGAATTACAACTGGAGCTGGAGCGTATTCCTGGACATGTCGCCGGACGGCGTGCATACCTTCCTGGAAACGCTGCTGATCGGCGTGGGGTGGACGCTGGCGCTGTCCCTGATCGCCTGGGTCTTCTCGCTGCTGCTGGGCTCCTGCCTGGGCGTGATGCGCACGGCAAGCTCGCGCGCGCTGAACTTCGCCGGCGCGGCCTATGTCGAGGTGTTCCGCAACATCCCGCTGCTGGTGCAGATGTTCCTCTGGTATTTCGTGCTGCCCGAGCTGCTGCCGCATGCCTGGGGCGTGGCCATGAAGCAGATGCCGCAGCCCTGGGGCCAGTTCCTGCCGGCGGTGCTGTGCCTGGGTTTCTATGGATCGTCGCGCGTGGCCGAGCAGGTGCGCGCGGGCATCCAGTCGCTGCCGCGCGGCCAGCTCCAGGCCGGCATCGCGCAGGGGCTGACCGAGGCGCAGGTGTACCGCTACATCATCCTGCCGCAGGCCTACCGCATCGTGCTGCCTCCGCTGACGTCGGAGTTCATGGGCACGATCAAGTATTCGTCGGTGGCGCTGACCATCGGCCTGCTGGAGCTGACCGGCCAGGCGCGCTCGATGCAGGAATTCAGCTTTCACATCTTCGAGGCGTTCTCGGCCGCGACCGCGGTCTACCTGATTCTGAACGGCGTGGTGGTGCTGGGCATGCGCATGCTCGAGCGCCGCGTGGCCATCCCCGGGCTGATCGGCCCGGCGGGCAAGGGTCGCTAGGGGCGCGCCGTGGGTAAATTCGATTTCGACGCCATCGCCAGCGCCCTTCCCTATCTGTTCAAGACGGGAATGACGTTCACGCTGACGCTGACCCTGCTGGCCGCCGTGATGGGGCTGGCGCTGGGCACGCTGCTGGCCATGATGCGGCTGTCGCGCTTCAAGCTGCTGTCGGTGCCGGCCGGCATCTACGTGAACGTGATGCGCTCCATCCCGTTGCTGCTGGTCATCTTCTGGTTCTATTTCCTGGTGCCCTACATGGCCGCCTGGGCGCTGGGCTCGCCCACGCCGGTGCGCGTGGGCGCGTTCAATTCGGCGGTGATCACCTTCACCCTGTTCGAGGCCGCCTACTTCTGCGAAATCATGCGGGCCGGCATCCAGTCGATCTCGCGCGGGCAGGTCTCGGCCAGCCTCGCGCTGGGGTTGAGCCCGTGGCAGAGCATGCGCCATGTGGTGCTGCCGCAGGCCTTTCGCAACATGATCCCGGCGCTGCTCACGCGCGTCATCATCCTGTTCCAGGATACGTCGCTGGTGTATGTGCTGTCGCTGACGGACTTCCTGGGCGCGGCCTCCAAGATCGGCCAGCGCGACGGCCGGCTGGTGGAGCTCTATCTGTTCGTGGCGCTGGTGTATTTCCTGATCTGCTTCACCGCCTCGCGGCTGGTCAAGCGGCTGGAAAAGCGCGCCCGCGTGCTGCGCTAGCTTATCCACAGGTGCAACGATGCAAGCCTCTCCGAATCCTCCGATGATAGAAATCAAGCAGGTCAGCAAGTGGTATGGATCCTTCCAGGTGCTGGATGCCTGCACCACCGCCGTGGCCAAGGGCGAAGTGGTGGTGGTCTGCGGACCGTCCGGCTC
The DNA here is from genome assembly GCF_059760925.1 of Achromobacter sp. 1011791174. NCBI lineage: Bacteria > Pseudomonadati > Pseudomonadota > Betaproteobacteria > Burkholderiales > Alcaligenaceae > Achromobacter > Achromobacter sp. 1011791174. The sequence continues at coordinate 4,265 of NZ_JCBANH010000168.1, read as the reverse complement.
GGGCAAGTCCACGCTGATCAAGACCGTCAACGCGCTGGAACCCTTCCAGCAGGGCGAGATCATCGTCAACGGCACCTCCGTGGGCGATCCGCGCACCAACCTGCCCAAGCTGCGTTCCGTGGCCGGCATGGTGTTCCAGCATTTCGAGCTGTTCCCGCACCTGAGCGTGACCGAGAACCTGTGCCTGGGCCAGGTCAAGGTGCTGGGCCGCGGCCGCGACGAGGCGCGCCAGCGCGCGCTGGCGCTGCTGGAGCGCGTGGGCCTGTCGGCGCATAAGGACAAGCATCCCGGCGAGTTGTCCGGCGGTCAGCAGCAGCGCGTGGCGATCGCGCGCGCGCTGTCGATGGATCCGGTGGTCATGCTGTTCGACGAGCCGACCTCGGCGCTGGACCCCGAGATGGTCAACGAGGTGCTGGACGTGATGACGGACCTGGCCGGCGAAGGCATGACCATGATGGTGGTGACCCATGAAATGGGATTCGCCCGCCGCGTCGCCGACCGCGTCATCTTCATGGACGGCGGCAAGATCGTCGAGGACTGCCCGAAAGAGCAGTTCTTCGGCAATGTCGAGGAGCGTGCGCCGCGCACGCGTCAGTTTCTTTCCAAAATTCTCCAGCACTGAAAGTCATGACCGAGCAAACCTTCGCCCCACGCCCCGCCAACGCCGTCGACCTGCGCAGCGATACCGTCACCCTGCCCACCGAGGCCATGTACGAGCGCATGCGCGGCGCGCCGATCGGCGATGACGCGCTGGATGGCGATCCCACCGTGCGCGAGCTGGAAGCCTACGTCGCGGCGCAGCTGGGCAAGCAGGCCGGGCTGTTCGTGCCCAGCTGCACCATGGCCAACCTGCTGGCCGTGCTGGCGCAGACGCAGCGCAATGAGCAGGTCATCCTGGAGTCCACCGCGCACATGTACACCTCCGAGCGCGGCGCGGCCACCTTCACCGGCGTGTTCTATCACTGTGTGCCGGGCGCGGACGGCGCCATGGACTTGAACCGGCTCGAAGAGGCGCTGCTGACCGAAGGGATGCGCCTGAAGACCTCGCTGGTGGCGATGGAGACCACGCACAACAACGCCGGCGGCACCGTGCTGCCGCTGGACCACATGCGGTCGGTGTACGGCATGGCCAACAGCCGCGGCATCTCGGTGCACCTGGACGGGGCGCGCATGTACAACGCCGCCGTGGCGCTGGGCGTCACGCCGCTGGACATCGCGCAGCACGCCGACACTGTGTCGCTGTGCCTGTCCAAGGGCCTGAGCGCGCCGGTCGGCGCGGTGCTGGCCGGGCCGCGCCCGCTACTCGCCAAGGCCCGCACGCTGCGCCGCATGCTGGGCGGCGCGCAGCGCCAGGCCGGCATCATGGGCGCGGCCGGACTGGAGGCCGTGCAGACCATGGGCGGCCGGCTGGCCGAGGATCACGCCACCGCCGCGCGGCTGAGCGAGGGACTGAACCGCCTGCACCCGCGCCTGTCGGCCACCGTGCCGCAGACCAATATCGTGCAGGTCGAGACCGCCGACTCCGGCATGGGCAACGCGCAGTGGGTCCAGGCCCTGGCGGCCGAGGGCGTGCTGACCCGCCCCTGGGGCGTGACGCGGCTGCGCTGCGTGACCCATCGCCACATCGGCGCGGCCGACATCGACCGCGCCGTGCAAGCCTTCGGCCGGGTGCTGCAGGCCAGCTGAACCGGCTCTTCCCGGAGCCGCTTGCGGCCTGGGTTGCGACGCGGATTTCCTCGTCGATTGCATCGCCTGCCGACACGCGGGCGATGCGATAATGCCGCATGTCTCCCCCCTCCCTCACCCGCAAGGATTACCTCTGCGCGCTCGCCGTGGTGGTGATCTGGGGCCTGAATTTCGTCGTCATGAAAACGGGCCTCAAGGGCCTGTCGCCGATGATGCTCGGCGCGCTGCGCTTCGCGCTGGCGGCCTTTCCCCTGATCCTGTTCGTGCGCCCGCCCACGCTGCCCTGGCGCTGGATCGCGGCTTATGGCCTGGCGCAGGGCCTGGGCCAGTTCGGGCTGCTGTTCGTGGCGCTGCAGGCCGGCATGCCCGCCGGCATGGCCTCGCTGGTGATCCAGACGCAGGCCTTCTTCACGCTGCTGCTGGCCGCTCCGCTGCTGCGCGAACGCGCGCGCCGGCATCACTGGATCGGGTTGGGCGTGGCCGCGCTGGGCCTGGCCGTGATCGCGCTGGGCCGTGGCGACGGACCGGGCCAGATGACCATGATCGGTTTCGTCCTGACGCTGGGCGCGGCCTTCATGTGGGCGGTGTCGAACATCATCGTGCGTCTGGCCAGCAACCGTGCGCCCGGCTACGACCCCTTCGCGTTCATCGCCTGGAGCAGCCTGGCGCCGGTGCTGCCCTTCCTGCTGCTGGCGGTGCTGATCGACGGCTGGGAGCCGGTGCTGGGCATGCTCGCCGGCATGGGCTGGGGCGAGGCGCTGTCGGTGCTGTACCTGGCGGTGCTGGCGACGCTGGTGGCCTATACGCTGTGGACGCGCCTGCTGACGCGCCATCCGGCCGCGAAGATCGCGCCGTTCTCGCTGCTGGTGCCGGTGGTGGGTCTGTCGGCGGCGGCCGCCGCCTATGGCGAGGCGCTGATGCCGCTGCAATGGCTGGGCGCCGCCGGGGTGCTGGCGGGCCTGATCGTCAACCAGCTTGGCGGGCGCTGGATCCGCGGCCGCTGATCAGGTCGCGCGCCTGCCGGCGCGCCGGCCATGCTGACAATTCCCTGTCCGCGCCCGTGCCGCGTGGGCCCATCCACCGCCGGGACTAAGCCGCCCGGCGTGGCGGCGCGGTCCTACAGCTGCTCGAAGCGGATGTAGCGCTTGTCGGTGTACTCCCGGCGCGTGACGATCTCGGCCACCCAGGCGCCCGGCGGGCCGCGCCGCAGCCATTCCAGCATGTGGTCGACCTGGTCGGGCGTGCCCTGCACCAGGGCCTCGACCGTGCCGTCCTCCATGTTCTGCACCCAGCCGCGCGCGCCCAGCAGATGGGCGCGCCGGACCGTGGCATGGCGGTAGCCGACGCCCTGCACCTTGCCGCTGACGGTGACGTGGACGGTTTCCAGATGGGTGTCCGGGTGATGGGGGTCTTGCATGTTTCTTCCTTCAGATGATGCGTCGCAACAGCGCCGGCCCGTCGCCGCTAGGGGCTAATGCGGATGGTCTATGGGCCGCCGGGCATCGAAGCGATACGTTAGTGCATGTGTCAAGCATATTGCGCGCCGCCCCGGCCTGGGCCAGGCCGCGTCGGCGCGCCCGCCTTGGATATCGATGCAGTAACCCCCGCATACCCATTCGTGAACGAGCTTGGAGAGGCCATTATGGAAGAGACCAGTCTGTTGTCGGAAGCAGAGACAGCGCGTTACCGAGAGCAGGGCTACCTGGCCCTGGACGGCATCTGCCCGCAGGACGAAGTGGGCTACATACGCGCCACGCTGATGGACATGTTCGAGAACAGGACGGGCTACAACGAGGGCGCGCAGTACGACTTCATCAGCCGGGACGATCCTTCCAGGCCGGCGCGGTTTCCCAGCCTGCACGATCCGCGCCATTATGCCCCCGACCTGCTGAAGACGACGTACCACGCCCGCACCCTGGCGATGGCGCGCCAGCTGCTGGGGCCGGACGCGGCGCTGTATGGCGAGCACGCGCTGCTCAAGCCGGGCGGGGGCGGGCCCGAGACGCCCTGGCACCAGGACGAGGCCTTCCGCTCGCCCGACTTCGTCTACAAGGAGCTGAGCATCTGGCTGGCGCTGCAGCCGGCCACGCTGGAGAACGGCTGCATGCAGTTCATCCCCGGGTCCAACAAATGGGACGTGCTGGAGCATCGCTCGCCCGGCGGCGACAAGCATCTGCACCCGCTGGAATGCTGCGGCGACTTCGCCCGCGATCTGGCCGTGGCCGAGCCGCTGGCGCCGGGCGGCTGCACGGTGCACGACGCGCGCACGCTGCATCACACCGGCGCCAATACCTCCGACGCGCCCAGGCTGGCCTACATCCTGATCTACAACACGCCGCCCGTGTACAAGCCGGGACGCCGCGAGTTCCCGTGGCTGGAAGGCCGCTGGACCGACAGCCAGACGCGCAAGAAGGAATGGCATCGCCGCGGCGGCCTGGCGGTGGACCTGGTGCGGCGCCTGCCGGCCATCCGCCTGACCAGCCCGCGCTGGCTGGCCTGGGCCACCATCCGCGCGGTCAACAAGGTCTGGCCACGCTGACGCGGTCCGGCGCGCCGGCAAGCCCGGCGCCCGGCCGCCC
>NZ_JCBANH010000167.1:0-6436 GCF_059760925.1 Achromobacter sp. 1011791174 | reverse complement strand
GTCCCGCCGGCGTCACCGGAGAAGACAATGACCGACATCACGCTGGAACATTACGCCGCCTACGAGTCCCTGAAGCTGCGCCGGCATCCCGGGGGCGTGCTGGAGCTGATCATGGGCGCCAAGGACGGCCTGCCCGGCAAGCTGTCCACCGCTGACGACCGCATGCACCGCGAGCTGGCCGACATCTGGCGCGATATCGATACCGATCCGGATACGCGCGTGGTGGTGATTCGCGGCGAGGGCAAGGGCTTTTCCGGCGGCGGCGACCTGGGGCTGGTGCAGCAGATGGCCGACGATTTCGACGTGCGCGCCCGCGTCTGGCGCGAGGCCCGCGACCTGGTCTACAACATCATCAACTGCAACAAGCCCATCGTTTCCGCCATGCACGGCGCGGCGGTGGGCGCCGGCCTGGTGGCCGGGCTGCTTGCCGACATCTCCATCGCCGCGCGCAACGCACGCATCATCGACGGCCATACCCGCTTGGGCGTGGCGGCCGGCGACCACGCGGCCATTGTCTGGCCGCTGCTGTGCGGCATGGCCAAGGCCAAGTACTACCTGATGCTGTGCGAGACCGTGTCCGGCGAGGAAGCCGAGCGCATCGGCCTGGTGTCGCTGTGCGTGGACGAGGCCGAGCTGATCGCCAAGGCTTTCGAAGTGGCCAACAAGCTGGCCGCCGGCTCGCAGACCGCGATCCGCTGGACCAAGTATTCGCTGAACAACTGGCTGCGCATGGCCGGCCCCAGCTTCGATACCTCGCTGGCACTGGAGTTCATGGGCTTTGCCGGCCCGGACGTGCGCGAAGGAATCCAGTCGCTGCGCGAGCGCCGCGCGCCGAACTTCCGGCCTGACTCGCCGTTTTGAGCCCGGCGTTGGCGCCGTCCACCTACTTCTTGAAGAACCGTGCGAACGCCGCCTGGGCCTCCTCGGTGGCGAGCCGCGCGCGGAACTGCTCGGCTTCATAGTCCAGCGTGGCCTGGATGGCCTCGTGGTCCGGGCGCCTGAGCATGGCCTTGGTCAGCCGCAGCGCGGCCGGCGGCTGGGCCGCCAGATCGGCCGCCGTGGCCCGGGCCGCCACCAGCGCCTGGCCGGCGGGCGTGACCGTGGTGGCCAGCCCGGCTTCCAGCGCCTGGCGGGCGCCGAAGGCCTTGCCCTGCAGCAGCCATTCGGCGGCGCGGCGGGCGCCGGCCAGCCTGGGCAGCAGCAGGCTGGACGCGCCTTCCGGGCACAGGCCCAGCGCCACGAAGGGCAGGCGCAGCGTGGCGCCTTCGCCGATGTGCACGAAATCGCAGTGCTGCAACAGCGTGACGCCGATGCCGACGGCATAGCCCTCGACGGCCGCGATGACCGGGACATCGGTCGTCGTCAGCGCGCGCAGGAAGCTCATCGCGGCGCTGTCGCCCGCGCCGCGCTCGGCCTGGAAATCGCGCAGGTCGTTGCCGGCGGTGAAGTGCTCGCCGGCGCCGGTCAGGATGACCGCCGACACGGACGCGTCGGCCGACGCCCGCGCCAGCTGTTCTGTCAGCGCCGCGTAGGTGGCGTTGTCGAGCGCGTTGCGGCGCTCGGGCCTGTTGATGGTCAGGGTGAGGACCGCGCCGTCGCGGTCGATGTTCAGGCCTGCGCTCATGGCGGCGTTCTCCGGGTCGGGGGCGTTGCGTGGCGCCGTGCTTACGCGAAGTCCGCGCCGGCCAGGCGGGCGCGGGCCTGGGCATACTCCGCCCGCAATCTGGCGACGATCTCGCGGGTGGGCAGCACGCTGTCGATGCCGCCCACGCCCTGGCCCGCGCCCCAGATGTCCTTCCAGGGCTTGGCGCGGCCGCTGCCGAAGTTGGACGCGCCGCTGTCGGGCGCCGGCAGGTTGGCCGGATCCAGGCCGGCGGCGACGACGCTGGCTTTCAGATAGTTGCCGGGGATGCCGGTGAAGAACGGCGTGTACAGCACGTCCGAGGCGCTGGCATCGACGATGGCGGATTTGTAGCCCTCACTGGCGTTGGCTTCCTCGCTGGCGATGAAGCGCGTGCCCATGTAGGCGAAGTCCGCGCCCATGGCCTGCGCCGCCAGCACGTGTTCGCCGGTGGTGATGGCGCCTGACAGGATCAGCGGGCCGTCATAGAAGCGGCGCACCTCGGACAGCAGCGCGAAGGGGCTGAGCGTGCCGGCGTGGCCGCCCGCGCCCGCGCAGACCAGGATCAGGCCGTCCACGCCGGCTTCCAGCGCCTTTTCGGCGTGACGCAGCGTGGTGACGTCATGGAAGACCTTGCCGCCCCAGTCGTGGATGCCCTTCACCAGGTCGCCCGGCGCGCGCAGGCTGGTGATGATCAGTGGCACACGGTGGCTGGCGCAGACGGCCAGGTCCTGTTCCAGGCGGTCGTTGGACTGGTGGATGATCTGATTGACCGCGTAGGGCGCGACCTTGGCGCCCGGATGGGCCTCGCGGTACGAGGCCAGCCCGGCCTGGATTTCGTCCAGCCAGTCGTTCAGAAGGCTTTGGGGGCGGGCGTTCAGCGCCGGAAAGGAGCCGACCACGCCGCTGGTGCATTGCGCCAGCACCAGCTTGGGATTGGACACGATGAACATCGGGGCGCTGATGACCGGCAGGGACATCTGGCCATACAAATCAGTCACGAGAGGATGGGGCATGGTGTCTACGCGTGCGTTCATGGGTCAGGATGGGGAGCGCGCGGGGCGTGGAACAAACCGCTTGAGCCCTGCCGCAGGCTGTGCCTATAATTACCTACCGACCGTCCGGTAATTAATTAATCCTTATTTAACGGCATGCGCCGAGCCGCTGTCAATCGAGGTTCGCTCGCGTCCTGATGGGCGGGCGCCGCCCCGATTTCAGCGCGGATCGCAAGCGCGATCCCGGTCGTAGTTCCAGCCGCAACTTCTGTCCAATCGCAGTCCCAACAGGCCCTGTCATGGCGCATACCGCTCCCCCCGCCCAGAAGCGCGCCCGCGCGGGCCGGCCGCCCACGCTGGCGGCGCCACGCGAACGCATCCTGGAAGAAGCCGCCAAGCTGTTCGCGCATAGCGGCTACGACGGCAGCTCGGTGGCCGACCTCGCGGCGGCGCTGGGCGTGTCCAAGGCCGCCATCTATCACTACTTCACCACCAAGCAGGACATCTACGACGCCATCATCCTGGCGGTGCTGGAAGGCCTGACGCGGCATGTCGGCCAGGCGTTGGACCAGGCGGCGAGCCCGGCCGAGCGGCTGCGCGCCTTCATGCTGGGCCATGCACGCTATTTCGAACGGCACCACGCCGAATTCGTCACCATGCTGATCGGCTATTCCGGCATGGCGCTGCCCGAGCGCGAGGACGCCGCGCGCCTGCGCGACGGCTACGAGAAGCGCCTGCGCGCAGTGATCGCGCAAGGCGTGGCCGAGGGCGTGTTCCGGCCGCTGGACGTGGCGGCCACCGGCCGCGCGGTGCTGTCCATGCTGAACTGGATGGTGCGCTGGTACAAACCCGGCATGGGCGATGACGCCGAAACCATCGCCGCCGGCTATTACGAATTACTGGTCGGCGGCATGCGCGCCTGAGCGCCGTCGCCCACCCGGACCCCTGGAAGAGACCCTGATCATGGCCCTGGACACCGAAACCCTGACCCTGTTGCTGGACGCCGTGCGCCGTTTCGTGCACGAACGCCTGATCCCCGCCGAGGACGAACTGGCCGCCAGCGGCCAGGTGCCGCCGGACATCGTGCGTGAAATGCGGGAGCTGGGCCTGTTCGGCCTGTCGATCGCGCCCGAGCATGGCGGCCTGGGCCTGAACATGGAAGAAGAGGTGCGGGTCGTGTTCGAGCTGGGCCAGACCTCGCCCGCCTTCCGCTCGCTGGCCGGCACCAACATCGGCATCGGCTCGCAGGCCATCGTGCTGGCCGGCACCGACGAGCAGCGCGCGCGCTACCTGCCCAGGCTGGCCAGCGGCGAGCTGATCGGCTCCTTCGCGCTGACCGAGCCGGACGCCGGCTCCGACGCCATGGCGCTGCGCGTCTCGGCCGAGCGCGACGGCGACCACTACGTGCTCAACGGCACCAAGCGCTACATCACCAACGCGCCCATCGCCGGCCTGTTCTCGGTCATGGCGCGCACCGCGCCCGAGCGCCGCGCCGCCTCGATCTCCTGCTTCCTGGTCGAGGCGGGCACGCCCGGCCTGTCCATCGGCCGGCCCGACAAGAAAATGGGTCAGTCCGGCGCGCTGACCAGCGACGTGGTGTTCGACAACTGCCGCGTGCCCGCCAGCGCGCTGCTGGGCGGCGAGGAAGGCAACGGTTTCCGCACCTCCATGCGGGTGCTGGACAAGGGCCGGCTGCACATCTCCGCGCTGTGCGTGGGCATTGCCGACCGTCTGTTGCGTGACGCGGTGAAGTACGCCATCGACCGCAAGCAGTTCGGCCAGCCCATCGCGGAATTCCAGCTGATCCAGGCCATGATCGCCGACAGCCAGGCCGAGCTGTACGCGGCGCGCTGCATGGTGCTGGACGCGGCGCGCATGCGCGACCGCGGCGAGAACACCACCATGCAGGCGGCCTGCTGCAAGCTCTATGCCACCGAGATGGTGGGCCGCGTGGCCGACCGCGCGGTGCAGATCCACGGCGGCGCCGGCTATATGTCCGAGTACGCGGTCGAGCGCTTTTACCGCGACGTGCGCCTGTTCCGCATCTTCGAGGGCACCTCGCAGATCCAGCAGCTGGTGATCGCGCGCGAGACCATCAAGGCCCATTCCTGAACTTGCGGCGATCCTGGCGCGGGGCGGTGGGCGTATGCGCCGGCGGTCCGGCCAGCGTCCGTCGCGTCGACAGGTCCCGGCCGCCGCGTCCCGTCGATGCCGGCTAAAGGCTAATATCCAGCAGTGTGCTGTGCCGTAGGTACGTTCGCATGACGAAATTCATCCATAGACGTCAGGGCTAGGCGCAAACCGCAGCGATACCCGAAGGTATCGCGAGGATTTGCAACGACGCCATGGCGGCTAGGGGTGGATTTCGTGCGGGCGTATCTGCGGGACAGCACACTAGCCCGACGACGAATCGCAAGGCGGCGCGGCGCGAGCGCCGGCCAGCCGCCGGCATGACGGAATCCCCGCCCGGCCCGCAGTGCAGCGCGGACCGGACGTTTTCATTTTTGAATGAGCGTAGAGATCAGATGTCGCAACGTCCCGCCCCTCTCACCGGCATCCGCGTGCTGGACCTGACCCGCGTGCTGGCCGGCCCCTGGTGCACCCAGAACCTGGCCGACCTCGGCGCCGAAGTCATCAAGATCGAACGCCCGGGATCGGGCGACGATACCCGCGCCTGGGGGCCTCCGTACCTGAAGGACGCGGCCGGCAATGACACCAGCGAGGCGGCCTACTACCTGTCGGCCAACCGCAACAAGCTGTCGGTGGCGCTGGACATCGCCTCGCCGCGCGGCGCCGAGCTGGTGCGCGAGCTGGCGCTGCAAAGCGACATCCTGGTCGAGAACTTCAAGGTCGGCGGCCTGGCCAAGTACGGGCTGGACTACGACAGCCTGAAGGAACTGAATCCGCGCCTGATCTACTGCTCCATCACCGGCTTCGGCCAGACCGGCCCCTATGCCAGCCGCCCCGGCTATGACTTCATGATCCAGGGCATGGGCGGCTTGATGAGCATCACCGGCGAACGCGACGACCTGCCCGGCGGCGGTCCGCAGAAGGCGGGCGTGGCGGTGGCCGACCTGATGACCGGCATGTATTCCACCGTCGGCATCCTGGCGGCGCTGCACGAGCGCAGCAGGAGCGGCCTGGGCCAGCACGTGGACATGGCGCTGCTGGACTGCCAGGTGGCCATGCTGGCCAACCAGAACCTGAACTACATGACCTCCGGCAAGGCGCCGCGCCGCGCCGGCAACGCGCACCAGAACCTGGTGCCCTATCAGGTCTTCGCCGCCAGCGATGGCCACCTGATCGTGGCCGTGGGCAACGACAGCCAGTTCCGCAATTACTGTGGCGTCATCGGCCTGCCCGAGCTGTCCGCCGATCCGCGCTTCTCGACCAATCCGCAGCGCGTGAAGAACCGCGAGGAACTGGTGCCGCTGCTGGCCGAGCGCATGGCCACGGGCGCGCGCGACCACTGGCTGGCCGCGCTGGAAGGCGTGGGCGTGCCGGCCGGTCCGATCAACACGCTGGACCAGGTCTACGAAGATCCGCAGGTGCTGGCGCGCGGCATGAAGCGCGAGCTGCCGCATCCGGCCGCCGGCAAGGTGCCCATGGCCGCCAGCCCGCTGAAGCTGTCCGGCAGCCCTGTCGAGTACCACCGCGCCCCGCCCATGCTGGGCGAGCACACGGCGCAGGTGCTGTCCGAGAAGCTGGGCCTGTCGGCCGATGAAATCCAGGCGCTGGCGCAGGGCCAGGCCTGACATTCCCGCGCGGCCGCGTCGCGGGCATCGTGCCTGCCCGGCGCGGCGCGCGGGAATGTCAGGCC
>NZ_JCBANH010000166.1:0-6444 GCF_059760925.1 Achromobacter sp. 1011791174 | reverse complement strand
CTGCAGCGCCGCCGGCGCGGGCGAGCCGACGGCGCTGCAGCGTTTCATCGCCAGCCACTATGACGACCTGCGTTGCCGGCTGGTGGCCTACCTGGGCAGCGAGGACCTGGCCGGCGACAGCCTGCACGATGTCTGGCTGCGCCTGGCCACCAGCCAGGCGGCCGAGGTGCGCAATCCGGGCGCCTACGTGTTCCGCATGGCCTGCAACCTGGCCGTGGACGGCCTGCGCCAGGGCTGGCGCGAAGTCGGCCAGGACGGCGATGACGCCGGCCTGCTGGCCGACGACGCGCCGGGTCCGGCGCAGGTGGCCGAGGCGCGCTCGGAGCTGCTGTCCTGCATGCGCGCCCTGCAGGCCCTGCCCAGCCGCCGCCAGGCCATCCTGCTGGCCCGCAGCGTGGAAGACCTGTCGCCGCGCGAAGTGGCGCTGCGCTACGGCATCACCGTGGACAGCGTCATGGGCGAGGTGCGGCGCGCGCGCCAGACGCTGGGGGCGCCGCAGGCGCTGCGGGCGGGCGCGGGGTCACGTCAGCCTCGTTGCCTGTCGGCGTAGGACATCCGCCGCTCAGCCTTCCTGTTCGTGGTTCGTGATGAAGTCCGGGGGCAGGGCCGGCCCCCAGACGTACAGCGCGTCCTCGGGCGGATGGTCGGTCGCGGGCCATGGCGCGCCGGGCGCGACGAAATCGATGTCGTAGGAATACTCGGCGTAGCTGCCCCAGGGGTCGCGCACGTAGCGGAAGTAGTTGGAGCCCAGCACGTGGCGGCCGACGCCCCAGCCTTCGCCATGGCCCGCCGCGCTCATCTGTTCCATGCCCAGGCCCACGTCATCCAGCGAGGCCACGCACCAGCTGGTGTGGTGCAGGCCCAGGCCGCCGGACTTGGCCAGCGCGATCAGGTGATGGTCGCTGCCATGCGGGCTGTGCAGAAAGGCGATCACGTCGCCGGACGTGTCCGACACGCGCAGGCCGAGCACGTCCACATAGAAGCGCGTGGCCCGCGCCACGTCGGCGCTGAACAGCAGGATGTGCGACAGGTACAGCGGCTGAACGCGCGGCGCGCGGCTGCGGGCGGGGGCGCGGCCGGCATTGGCGCAGGGCTGTGGCGGGGTCTGCGGCGCCGGCGCCGACGGCGAGGACTTGGGCGCGGCGCGCAGCTGTAGCGGCAGGCCGTCGGGACCGGCGATCCAGATGCCGCCATCGTCCGCGCCGGCGGGCGCGGTGATGCGCGCGATGCCCTGCTGATCCAGGCGTTCGGCGAAGCGCGGCGCGTCCCCCTCGTGGATGCCCAGGCTGAGCCACAACAGCCGCTTGCGTCCCGCCGCCTGCCAGATGCGGCCCCAGCGCTGCGGATGGCCGAAGGCGTACAGCGCCAGGCCGCCGTCCTCGTCGCGCACGTCCAGGCCGAAGCTCGCATAGAACTGCCGCGCGGCTTCCAGGTCGGGAACGCTGAACACGAACTCGTCCACCGAATGCACGGCAAGCAGCGCCGTGGCCGCGGTCGATGCGTCTGGGGTCATGGCTGTCTCCATTGCGGGCCGGCATCATGGGCCGGCGCTCGCGGTTGTCACTGCTCGACGACGATCTGCTTCGCCTGGTCCTGGTACAAGGGCGGCGCGTCGGCGCGGGCGCCGGCGGACAGCGACAGGCGGGCGGCGATGCGGAGGCGGCGATTCTTCATGGCGGGTCTTCCTGGCCGGGAGGGGGCGGCAATGGGAACGGGGCCTCAGTCGAGCTGCAGGCGCGCGACCATGGGGCCGAACTGCGCGAATTGCCGGTCCAGCAACTCACCCATCGCGCCGGGACTGGACCCGCCGGGCTCTGCGCCCAGGTCCGCCAGGCGCTGGCGCACGTCGGGCTGGCGCAGCGCATGCGCGACGGCGGCGTTGATGCGCGCGACCACCTCGTCCGGCGTGCGGGAGGGTGCGAGCAGGCCGTTCCAGCCTTCCGTCTCGATGCCGGCATAGCCCAGCTCGCGGGCCGTGGGCGTGTCGGGCAGGGCGGGCGAGCGCTGCGGCGAGGTGACGGCCAGCGCGGTCAGCGAGCCGGCGCGGATGTCGCTCAAGGACGAGGACAGCTGGTCCCCGCCCATCTGAATCCGGCCCGCCAGCATTTCGCTCTTGAGCGGCGCCGCGCCCTTGAAGGGCACGTGGATCATGGTGGCCTGGGCCTGCTGCTGGAACCACTCGCCGAACACGTGGATATAGGAGCCGGGGCCGGTCGATCCATAGGCGTAGTGCGCGGACGGCTGCTGCTTGAGCAGGGCGGCGAACTCGCGCAGGTCGCGCGCCGGCACCGACGGCGTGGACGTGATCACCAGCGGCACGTTGGCCACCACGCTGACGCTGCGCAGGTCGGCCGAGGGATCGAAGTTCAGCCGCTTGGCGCGTTGCGCCACCAGCGCGGCCAGCGGGTAGGAGATATTCGCCATCAGCACGGTGTAGCCGTCCGGCGCGGATTTGGCGACCGCGTCCGCGCCCAGCAGGCCGCCCGCGCCGGGGCGGTTCTCGATCACGACGGACTGGCCGAGCTGTTGCGACATGGGCGCGGCGATCAGCCGCGCGATCAGGTCGGTGGTGCCGCCGGCGGCGAAGGGCACCACGATCTTCACGGGCCGGGCCGGCCAGTCGGCGGCCTGGGCCAGGCCCAGGCACGAGGCCAGGCCGGCGGCCAGCAGCAGTTGGGTCCAGCGGCGTCGGACGGCGTTGCGCGCAGCGGCGGCGGGATGGGTAGCGGGAGTTTGCATGGCGGACATTCCAGGATTCCAGAGGGAGATCGGAACTACGCGGTCCGGCGCCGCCGGACCGTCATGCGCGCGGGACGTTCAGCCGGCCTTCGGCTGGTCCAGGATGTGATTGCGCAGCAGGCCGATGCGCTCGATCTCGACTTCGACCGTGTCGCCGGCCTTCATGTAGAGCTTGGGCGTGCGGCCGAAGCCCACGCCGGCCGGCGTGCCGGAGAAGATGATGTCGCCGGCCTGCAGCGTGATGGCTTGGCTGACGGTGGAGATCACCGTGGCCACGTCGAACAGCATGTCCGTGGTGCTGGCCGACTGCACGGTGGCGCCGTTCAGCCGGGTCTCCAGGCGCAGCCCGCGCCCGCCCGGCGGCAGCTCGTCGGCCGTGACCACGTAGGGGCCCCAGGCGCCGGTGCCGTCGAAATTCTTGCCGACCGTCCATTGCGGCGACTTGAACTGGTACTCGCGTACCGAGATCTCGTTGCCGGCCGCGTAGCCGAACACGTGTTCCAGCGCGCGGTCCTTGGGAATGTCGCGTCCGCCCTTGCCAAGCACCACCACCATCTCGCCCTCGAAGTCCAGCGAGTCGCTGACGGCGGGGCGGTGGACGATGGCGTTGTGGGCGCCCAGGCTGGTCGCCACGCGCAGGAACAGCGTCGGGTAGTCGGGCTGTTCGTACGGGCTTTCCTTGGTGTGGTCGGCGTAGTTCAGGCCCACGCACAGGATCTTGGGCGGCTCGATCGACGGCGACAGGAATACGGCCTGGTTCGGATCGACGTGGACCGTGGCGCCGGCGGCCAGGCGCTGGAAGTCGGCCAGTCCGAGCCCCTGGCGCAGCAGCGCACCCAGGTCGGTCCCGGGGGCGGCCAGCAGGGCCAGGCGGTCTTGTTGCAGGGCGGCGGCGCAGGGCGCGCCATCGATTTGGACGGTAGCCAGTTTCACGGGATCTCCAGGGTCTGCGTGGGTGCCAAAATAATATGTATTAAGTAAAAATATATATATTCTGGTTTTCCCTGCACAGATTGAATTTCATAGCTGGCACGGCTATCGTCACGCATGCTTTCCGCTCCGCCTTCCTTTCGCACCGCCGCGTCCGCGCTGGCGAACGACATCCGCGCCGACATCATCTCGGGGCATCTGCCGCCGGGCGGGCGGCTGCGCATCAAGGAATTGTGCGAGCGCTACGGCAGCGGGGCGATCCCCTTGCGCGAAGCCCTGTCGCGGCTGGCCACCAGCGGTTTCGTCGTCGCCGAGGACCAGCGCGGCTTTCGCGTTGCCGACGTATCGGCGGCCGAACTCACCGACATCACCGACACGCGTATTCACGTGGAGTGCGAGGCGCTGCGCCGCGCCATCGCGCAGGGCGGGTTGGACTGGGAAGAGCGCCTGGCCGGCGCGCATTACCGGCTGGGCCGGGTGGCGCTGCGGCTGCCGGACGACAGCGGCCTGAATCCGGAATGGGAACAGGCGCACGCGGCCTTTCATTCCGCGCTGATCAGCGGCAGCGGCTCGAATTCACTGATCGCCATCGCCGAGCTGCTGCGCGACCAGACGGCGCGCTACCGGCATCTGTCGGTGGCGGGCGCGTCCGGGTCCGCGCCGGCGCCCGGACGCGACGTGGCGCGGGAGCACCGCGAGCTGCTGGAGGCCACGCTGGCGCGCGACGCGGTCCGCGCCTCGGACCTGCTGGCCGAGCATCTGCGCCGCACCACCGAGCTGGTGCTGGCGCACGCGTCGCGGCAATGGGGCGCGCGCTAGGGTTTCAGGCGCGCCGTCGCTTGCCGGTCAGCGGTTGATGATCATCGCGTAGACCGGCGCTTCCCGCGAGCGGTCGACGAAGATGTACGCCGTGCCGTCCGAGCAGAAGTTCGCCACTTCCGCGCCGCCGCCGTCTTCCAGTTGCACCCAGTTGTCGATCTGCAGCAGCAGCCTTCCGGCGGGCACGCCCTGCGCGCCGTTGGCGGTCCAGTACGGCACGCCGCCGAACTTCGTGCGCCATTCCGAGGCCCAGTCATGCGGATGCGCGATCTCGTCCGGCAGGTCGTCGTGCAAGCCGTAGTCGTAGAACGCGGACTCCAGCTCGGCGGGCGCGCCATCGTCCGCGATGCGCCAGTCGGCCACGACGAGTTCCGGCAGGATTTCGGGCGCGCCATCCTCGGCATGCGCGGGCGGCGCGGTCGGACCGTCCGCCAGTTCCGCGCGCGGCACGGTGAAGACCGCGTTGGCGCCGCCGTCCTCTTCCCAGAAGCTGCAGATGCTGTCCCACTCGCACTTGAACGCGTACAGCACTTCGTCGGCCCGCAAGGGCAGCGCGGGCGAGGCCTCGTCCGCCGCCGGCCCGGGCGCCTGCAGCAGATGGCTCATGGGCCGGCCGCATTCCGCGCACAGCGGCCAGCGCGCGACGGGCAGGCCCCAGGGCAGGCCGCCCAGCTTGTGCGCGAGACCTTGCGCGGCAACGGCGCGATACCGGGGGTAGTGACTGAGCATGGGAACTCCTGGGAAAACAACGCGAGAAAAAGGGCGCGCGGCGCGAACAGGCCGCTGGCCGGCCATCATTATTCCAGACGCGCCATGACGCGCATGCGTTGGCAATGCGCGACGTTTCGCGCCCGACGTGTTGCCCGCGTTCATGAGCGCGCGCTAGAATTCGCACTCTCTCCATCAAGCGTGTTTTCCCTGGAGCCACACGTGTCCCGCACTTTCGTCACTCGCTAATCGCCGACGACTGCCGCAAGCAGCTCGATCCGGCGCGGTCTGCGCCTGCATGGGCTGCGGCACTGCCTGCGTTCCCCCAGCCTGCCATGAGGCTGCGCGCGGAACCCGACACCCGCTTCCTTTTTCCCGCGACTCTGCTCCCTCCTGGTTCCAGGCGGGACAGCGACCTGACACGCGCCCGCATCGTTCGTCGGCCCTTTCCTGGTCCCAGGCCCGTGCGCGCCAATAACGCGGCGGGCGACGAATCATGCATCACGACGATATCCATCCCATCCTGAAGTACCCGCGCACGCCGCATCTCGAAGGCTCGCGGCTGCAGCCCGGCGACAGCGTCGCCGACCAGGCGCCGCTGGCCTCGCTGGCCGGCCGCCACGTCGTCATCGAGGAAAAGCTCGACGGCGCCAACGCCGGCCTGTCGTTCAGCGGCGCGGCCGACCTGCTGCTGCAATCGCGCGGTCACTACCTGACGGGTGGCGGCCGCGAACGGCAGTTCAACCTGTTCAAGCAATGGGCGGCCGCGCACGAGGCGCGGCTGCTGCACGCGCTCGAAGACCGCTACGTCATGTATGGCGAGTGGACGTACAGCAAGCATTCGGTGTTCTACGACTGCCTGCCGCACCATTTCCATGAGTTCGACGTCTATGACCGGCGCGAGGGCGTGTTCCTGTCGACGCCGCGTCGCCACGCGCTGCTGGGCGGTTCGCCCGTGCTGTCGGTGCCGGTGCTGTACGCCGGCCCGATGCCGGCGCGGCCCGCGCAGCTGCGCGCCCTGCTGCGGTGGTCGCTGGGCAAGAGCGCGGCCTGGAAGGACAGCCTTCGGCAGGCCGTGGCGCGCGAGGGGCTGGACTGGGACCTGTGCTGGCGCCAGACCGACGGCGCGGACCTGTCGGAGGGGCTGTACCTCAAGATCGAGGACGATCGCCAGGTGCTGGCCCGCTACAAGTTCGTGCGCCGCGACTTCGTGCAGACCATTCTGGACAGCGGCTCGCATCATGCGAG
>NZ_JCBANH010000165.1:0-6543 GCF_059760925.1 Achromobacter sp. 1011791174 | reverse complement strand
GGTCTGGCCAGGATCCAGCTCCGTGCTGGTGCCCGACAGCGTGGCCTCGCGGTAGCCTTCGTAGCGCGCGTGCGTGTAGTTGTAGGTGTCGTGTACGCCGTGCCCTGGTACATGTCCATGCGGTACTGCGTCACGTTGCCCGCCTGGTCGTAACCGCTGTAGGTCACGTTGTGGCTGCTCGACAGAGACCCGCGTTGCTCATCTTGACGAAGCGCGTGCTAGAAAGCCCGCCCCGCTAGATATGTTGGTCGCGACAGATTAAAAAAACACTGACTTAAGGCGAGTGCGTAGTGAACACCATCTCAGTACACAAGAATCTTGACTACACATGCACCGCCTACCGCTCTTATTGCTCACCTATCAGGCACTTAACATGGCTGACAGCAAGCAAAGAAAAGCTCAGAACATACATAATGGCCCTCCCGGCTTAACATCAACCGGCGCCCTCCAAAAATTTCACCCCATATAAATATACCAAACAATTATTACAAAAAATTCTCATCCACAAACATTTCAGAAAAAACCTGCGGATCAATCTCCACCCCATTATTCTCGGCAATTTTTTTATTCTTATTCCAAACATCCAAAATAAGGGCCGGCATATTGCCAGGAAACCCCATCTCCATTTCTATTATCTTATCCCATGCCCCCGATTTTCCGTATATTTCAGACAATTTTGGCCCCATAGAAATCAAGCTTTCATTATCAGAAAAACTCAACATTCCTATTGCTTTCAACACATAGCACTCGAGAAGACGAACAAGCGGCCTTCCCTCATATCGATCATTTTTCATATCATTTCAGGATTAATTGCCAAAGTATCAATAAAATTCTCTAACGTTGAAGCGAGCTCTAATATTCTCATTTCATCATGTAAACATATTTTTACACCACCAGCGCCAGCAGCCAGGTCAAGATAAATCTGATTACCCCCCCCATCAGCTGCAATCGGTAGCGCAAACTCTCCCAATATTGGCCGCCAATGTTTGACGGCATACCAGATACTCTCCGGCCCGTCGTCATCAACAGTTAGGTGATAAAAAAAATCGACAGAGAATTGTCCATTTTCACCATCGACCGTATTTAGCTCAGGATGCCCTCCATTTGAATATCGCAACAACATCTTCAAAGCAAGAGGCAATATCAATCTAGTTTTTTCTTGAAAATCCTGAAATTCTCGATCAGAAGGAGGAGACCGACGCACGGCCTCCCCGCCTTCATTGATATTTAATTCATGTAAATTTCTCATACTCAACGCTTTGGCGCACCAGCGGGCCGAGCCCATATCGCATACCCGCCAGCCGCCCCTGGATCTGGATGTAAAGTACGCCAGAATACCGAACCCGGGGTATGCTGAACCGAGGGAACTAATCGCATAACTCCCAATCCCGCATCATGATGCCAAGTGAATCCCGACGGATTTTGACGCCCACCAACAGACGAGGTTCGACTCACAACGCTTGGACTCAATTGATCCATCCGCCTCGCAAAATCAGCGTCTTCCATTAAAGCAGAATATAGGGCTTCATTTGCACGATTAAAGTGAATATTTGCCGACTTACCCCATACGGCACGAGGTAATGTAGTTTCAAATGCAACACTATAGAATTTACCATCAGGGATACTCGGAGTTCTAACAGTATCTCCACCCAACACAAACTTCGAGTCGTCCGGGATCGCCCTCAACCTCAGCCCCTGCCGATCCAGCAACGACTCCATCCCGCCAGCCAACAACCGACCACTATCCTCGGCCGCCAGCCTCAAGCCAAACCCAGAGGTACGAGCCGCGCCCATCGCCAGCGGCGCCATCTTGGACGCCAGGCTATAAGCTCCCGCACCAACCCCGGTCGCAGTAATCGCCATGTTCGTCCATCCCGCCTGCGCGGCGCGATAGTCACCAGCGGCCTCATAGGCCAGCGTACGATCAAGCTGGAAAAAGTCCCTGGTGCCTTGGTAGAGCTCGTCGGCTCCCATGTTTCCAGTAACTAAGCGCAGCCCCCCGCTGGCCAGACCCTTGCCCGCATTGACGATGCCCACGGCACGCGCATTGTTTCGATCCACGGCAACGCGCACGGCATCGGAGTTGTCCGCCAGCCAACCGTTCGTAGCGACGTTGGCTGCGCCCCATACCGAGTCGTTGACGTAGTACACCGTATCCCGAAGCATGTAAGCAGCGGCATCCCATTGCCCCAAGACCCGCTGCCCCAACTCTTCCATGACTCCCACGCGCGCCCGGCTGGCTCCCAAGGTCGTGCGTGGATAGTGCTCCGGCCGGACATCCAACCCCCGCAGATCTACCTGCGAACCGCCACCTTGTTCTCCGAACGCCATGCGCGCGATTTCTGGATCCAACTTGCCGTTGGCAGCGACCAGCACCGGCTTGCCATAGTCCCGTGGAGAATCGATTCCCAAGTAAGCGCTGATCCGTGCGTGATCTTCTTCAGAGAGTCCGTCATAGCTGCCGGTTTTGATATTCCGATAGCTATCGTAGAAGCCGGGCTCCGACGTCTGCAAAGTTCCGGCTCCGTAGGGCGACAAGTCATCCCAAGAACTTCTTATTGCTTGCCCAGCAGCTCCATTGGACCGAGCCACGACCGGCGCTGCACCGCTCTGCTCCAACGACGAAACCACCGAATTCCCCAACGCATTCCCAAACGCATCCACCGCGATCTGCAGATAGTTCGGCTTGCCTCCCGTCAGCACCGTCGCCGCAACCCCGCCCACCGCGCTGGACGCAAAGCCACGCATCAAGTTCGTCGAGAAATCATTCCCCGTGGGGAACAGCTTGCCTCCCACGAACCCGCCCACGCCCGCGCCCACGCCGGCGGCCGCCACATTGGTCCAGCTGAACTTGGACTGCAGCCCCGTCGCCATCGCGATGCCCTGCGTCACCGTCGAGCTGACCGTCGCCCGCACCGCCATCTGCATGGCGTTGGCGCCGGAGTACGTGCCATTGGCGATGCCGGCCTTGATGGACTCCGACAGCGCCTGGTTGCCGCTCAGGAAGCTCGCGCCGTTGAACGCGCCGCCCACCCCGGCCATCACGCCCGAGCCCAGCGCGCCCATCGCCACGCTGCCCCAACTGAACTTGGACTGCATGCCCAGCGCCATGCCCACGCCCTGGCTCACGGCGCTGCCGACAGCACCCGCCGCCAGCCCTATCCCGACCGCGCCGATGCCGGATAGCGTGGACGTGCCGGCCAGTACCGACACCCCCAAGTTCATCATGCCGCCCAGCGTGGCGCCTGCGGGCGCGGCCAACGCCCCCGCCGTAAACACCGTCGCCACCACCGCAACCACCGCCAGGATCAAACTGCCAAACCCGCCGCAGCCTCCTCCGCCATCCGCCTCCGGCACCGGCATCGTCGGCTGCGTATCCCCAATCAGCTTGCCCGGGTCATACGGCTTGAAGGTCTTGTAATCGTTATGGTTGCCCGACACCCGGTTCGGGATCGTCACCGTCGCCCCGACCCGCAGGTCGCGGTCGCTGGCAAGACCATTGGCCTCGGCCACCAGGAACCACAGGCGGCTGTCGCCATAGGCTTGCTGCGCGATGGTCTGTAGCGTGTCGCCCGGCTGGATCCGGTACGAGCCCGGGCTGGCCTGCGGGTTGCCGCCGTCGATGGGACGGAAGGACGGCGAGAAGTCGTCCGCGCCCACCGTCGGGCCTGTCGTGCCCAGCAGCTCGCCGTTGACGATCAGGGAACGCGTGGTCTTGCCGTCCTGCACCCGTTGCAGGATCTTGCCGCTGGCGTCGTTCACCAGCGTCTGGTTCTTGCTGCCGTCCTTGGTGTCGACCACCCCCACCAGGTTGCCGTTGACGTCGTACTGATACGTGGTCTGGCCCGGATCCAGTTCCGTGCTGGTGCCCGACAGCGTGGCCTCGCGGTAGCCCTCGTAGCGCGCGTGCGTGTAGTTGTAGGTGTCGTGTACGCCGTGCCCTCGTACATGTCCATGCGGTACTGCGTGACGTTGCCCGCCTGATCGTAGCCGCTGCACGGACCTGCGTTGATCATCTAAACAACGCGCATTGGACAATCAGCTCCGCCAGTTGTGTTGGTAGAAGCTGCTTAAGCAAATACCGGCGTGAAGCCGGTGTCAGGTAAATGCAATCTCACCGTAGGCGTAACCATGAAATTAAGCAAGGCAATCAAAAGATAAAGTGTTTATTTTTATCTTCAATCCAAAGCCCGACCACGCTCATTAAGTTCAAATAGCAAATCTCTACCATCCACAATCCAAAATTTATCTTTCTCAGGAAACAGACCCTCAGGATAAGTGTTGGCAAAATCCTCAAACTCTCCTACCCAACCATCTGGCACATAACGTTCCAATCGTGGCCCATCATGATAGAAGCCCGCGAATTTCTTATTATCAAAATCAATAAAAGCGATTGGAAATAGGAAACCGACATCCCACCAAGAATTCGCACTTGAAAACCTCTCCAACAACGCGTCTCGCAGGAACTTAATATCTAGCCTATGTGTCACTGGGTCAGCCAAGAACCTATCGGCTTCGTCTTGACCCACAACCACCAAACCGTCCCTTCTAGATGCAGCCACACTCTCACTAGGTACCTGATAGCCCGCAGCGATGAAGTCGTCCCGCCACTTCTTCCAATCCAACACCAAGTTATCATGATCAGACAGCAGCCAATGAATAACCCCATTGTGACGAGCAACCGCCACCACATATTCCGAATCAAGCAAATCAGGAGACGCCGGCCCTAGAATTTCACTGATATTCATAATCAACGCACCTTACCAGACCCAGGAATTGCATTTTCTTGCAGCCACTTCCCCCAAGGTGATTTCAGCTCATAAGAAAGACCTGGTGTAGTCGGGTCCACAATCTTTGGAGCGAGCCCTCCTTGATTCAAAGGATTACTTTTATAGTCAAACTGTGGAATCGCATTCTCTTTAATCAATTCGTTCATCCAAGAAGGAATTTCAAAGGAAACAACAGTACTATTTGGTCGCAATGTTCGAAAATACTCCGCATGGGAAGCATCGCCAATACTGATATTAAGCGTTGCATTTCGAATAACCGGACTGCCATTGGCATCTAGAGTAATCAGTGTCCTGCTCGCGTTGGGCATCACACCGCCCTGCACACGGTACACAGTGGCGGTGCCGCTTCCCCGCGCAACTACTGTAGGGCTTCCCGCAGCAGGACTGGAGGCGAGCAGCTCACTATTCGCACCTGCAGGTAGTCTCGCAAACCGCCCAGCAGCAATCCCCCCAACCATCCCAAGGGCACCACTACCGGCCGACTCATACTTACCGGAGAACAGATCCCCTGTTATATCACCGAGAGCCTTAACCGGCGCGGCATAGTACTCCCCCAGAGTTCCCCCGCTCTGAAAGAATTTCCCCGTATCACTCCACGGCGTAAACGGGTCGGTGTTGCCAGTGATCAACCTCTTCCCTGACAAGAAGCCCAGCTTCCCGATGTCACCCGCCATCAGCGGCACCTCAAGCACCGCATCCTTGGCCCCTACGAAGAAATCACGCGTCAAGGCTCCCGCAATCTCAGACCCTGATACGGGCTGCTCATCCATCACAGATCGATTCGCACGGCCATTCTTCAGCCCATATAGGAAAGTGCCCTTCTCGCCCTTGACCAGTTCCGATATGCTCGGCCCCTTCTGCAAAGCGCCAAACGCCTCCATGAAGGGCGGCACCTTGTCTGAACTGGCAACAAGCATGCCGGCACTTGTCCGGCGATCCTCACTCAGCGCACTGGTAAAGCTCGACACCAGCGCATCATTCAAATCCGCCGTCGAGTAGTTGGCGCCAGGCAAAGTCGCTGCGGAAATGCCACCCGTATACGACTGCGGCAACCCGGCACGATCCAATTGCTGATCGGCCCGGAATTTCGCCAGAGGATACCCACCATCATCCATCCCGACGGGCGACCGTGCGAATATCTCCAAATCCTGCCCGGTGACTCGCAAGCCTCGGTCCCTTCCTAGGTCGATCGGCCCGTTGGCGAGCCTGCGACCAGTCATGGAATCGACCACCGAATTCCCCAGCGCATTGCCGAACGCATCCATGGCGATCTGCACGTAGTTCGCCTTGCCGCCCGACAGGACCGAGGCAACCACACCGGCCCCCGTCCCCGCGACAACGCCTCGCGTCAGCTCGCTACCTGGGCCATTCCACCCCCGGAACGCCGTGTCGCCGATGCCATAACCAACCGCCGCCCCAACACCAGCCGCCGCCACGCCACTCCAACTGAACTTGGACTGCAGGCCGACCGCCATGGAGATCCCTTGGCTGATGGTCGAACTCACCACCGCGCGGCCGGCGACTTCCAGCATCTTCTGGCCCAAGGTTCCCTGAATTGCCGCAGCGCCTCCGAAGCTGCTGGCCACGCCTGCAGACACCGCCGTCGTCAGGCCGCCCAAGGCGACGCCGCTCCAGCTGAATTTGCTCTGCATGCCCATGGCCATGCCCACGCCCTGGCTGACGATGCTGCCTACGGCGCCAGCCGCCAGACCGATGCCTACGCTGGCAGCGAATCCCGCTCCGCCCAACAAGA
>NZ_JCBANH010000164.1:0-6730 GCF_059760925.1 Achromobacter sp. 1011791174 | reverse complement strand
CCAACTGACTCCGAATAGATTTGAGCAAGCCCAATTTACGCCTACACCGCCTCGCTTGCAAAAATCGGGCTGACCATAGATTTTCATAGCCGGGCCGTCCCAAGATGAAAACTGCCCCCATCGGGGGCAGTCGGCGCACGCGGCAAGAAGGCCCTCCTCATTCGCCGGGCACGCCCTGGCGGATATTGCGCGAGAACTGCGCCGCGTCGGCCGTGGCGCGCGCGCGGTCGGTATAGCGGCCGGCGTCGCGATAGGCCCGCGCGCTGTCCGCTCCGCGCAGCGCGCCGATGCGGTACAGGTATTCGGGCAGATAGCCGGACAGCAGCAGCCGGTAGTCCATCGGCAGCCCTGGCACGATGCGCCGGGCCAGCTGGTACACGATGGTGATGCAATTGGCGGTCAGCGTGTTGTAGAAGCGCGGTTGACGCGCCAGCCCGTTGGCCGTCTCGACATAGGCCAGGAACAACGCGCGCGCCCCGCCCTCGGGCATGTGCACGCGATACAGGTAACCGTCCTCGCCGCGCACATTGGTGCGTACCCGCAGGCTGTCCTCTTCGGTGGACGCCAGCACCGACAGCTCGTACTGGCGGAAGAAGCCCCCGATCTCGGAGAACGCATCGCCCAGCTTGCGGCGTACCTCGACCGAGAACACCACGTGCCGGCCGTCGCCGAAGCCAAAGGACACCAGCGCATGGGCGATCGCGGGGCGCCCCCAGTACGACAGCGCGACATCCACCGATTCCAGACGCGACAGATCGTAGGTCTCGGTGCGCCAGCGCACGTCGTAGTCGCTGCGCGTGCGCCAGTCGAAATCGCGCACGTCGTGCAGCGTGACCCGGTCGCCGTCGATGTCGCCGCACGTCGTCCGCGCCACTTCGGGCATCCAGCTGCGCGCATTGGACGGCCGCACCCCCAGCCGCCACCAGGCCAGCAGGCCGAGCAGCGCGGCGCCGAACAGCCAGAGCGGCGCGGCATGTTCCAGCGCCAGGCCCAGCAACGCCGCGCCGGCCAGCGCCAGCCAGCACGCCACGGACAGCGCGCGCCACGCACCGCCATGGGGCGACTGGAACCACAGCGCGCCCGCGCCCCACCCCGCCGCCGCTACGATCGTCACACCGGCCAGGATGGCGAGGATCATTGCGCGCCTTGCGACGAGGGCGCCTCTTGCGCGTTGCGCGCCTGGGCTTCCCGGTCCTGGCTGCGCCAGGCCGCGCGCCGCTGCCTGATCAAGCGCAGCGCGGCCTGCGACATCTGCCACCAGCCGAACGGCCGGGGGTCGGCCAGCATGCTGAGCGCGCGCGCGTAGTCCAGCGTCAGGCCCGGCGTCCAGGCCATGGTCAGCGCGCGCTTGCGGATCTGCGAGGCCACCCACAATTCCGGCGTCAGCAGCAACCGCAGCAGCACGCGCCAGCCGGCCTGCGGACCATGCAGCCGGCCGACCACGCCGTCCAGCGCCGCCTCCAGCGCGCGCGATACCGAGCTGGAACAGTTGCGATGCGTCAGGTTGTAGGTGGCATCCTGCCGGTAGACGTCCCAGAACGCCTGCAACTTTGCCGCGTCGTAGTTGCGGATGCGCACCTGCGTGGTGGACGGACACCAGGCCTGCGCTTCCGTGGCGTAGTCGGGCTGGAACACGCCCGGCACGTCGTTCTCGGCCGTGGCGCGCAGCAGCGCGCCGAACTGTTCGGGAGACCGGTCGATCTCCTGCGCCGGGTATAGGCTCACATACACGCCTTCAGGCGATTCCAGCGCCGCGTGCCCCGTGGAGATGACGCCGTTGACGTCAACGGCGGCGATGTAGCGGTTCAGCATCAGGTAGTTGCGCGTCTGCGCCTTGGCCGAGCCGGACGGGGTCCAGACGTGCACGGTCAGGGCACGCTCCGATTCCAGCGGCGGGCCGTCGAACACGGTCTGCGCCGGGCCAGCGGACGCGGTCGGCATGAAGTCCGGCCGTGCGTTGACGACCAGCCCGGGATTGGCCCCCAGCGTGCGGACGCGGCGTGCAAGCACCAGCAGCTTGAAGCCGGAGAAGGCCAGGAACAGGCCCACGCAATACGGCACGGTGCCCACGTAGTGCGTGGGATAGGGCTGAAAGAAGAAGATGGCCAGCAGGATCTCGGCCACGCCCGAGGCGAAGACATAGCGCCAGCGCGCGTAGCGCACCACGTAGGCGGCGATGCACTGCATCAGCCCATCGACCAGGAACAGCAGGCCGAAGATCATAGACAACACGAAATGCCCGTGTTGGTCGCCCGCCAGGACCAGCACGCCGGCCGTCAGCACAAACAGGCCCTTCACATAGCGCAGCACGCGCTGGCCGCCGACGCCGGACTTGGCGATGGCCAGCGTCGCCAGCCCTTCGATCACGATCAGCGCGGCAAAGCCGTCCAGGGGGAAATACAGCACCCCGTCCAGCGCGTCGATGAACACCACCGCGCCGGCAACCAGGAGCAACCAGCCGGCGACAGCCAGCCCGAGCGCGCGCTTGCGCAGGTAATCGACGCCCAGCAGCAATAGAACCAGATTTCCCATGCCCGTGACGCCGCGTCAAAGGCCGCTCTTGCGCGCGGTCAGGATCAGGCGCAGGCCCAGCGCGGCCATGGCGCAGGCGGCGAGCCGGTCCACCCATTTCTTCGCGCGCAGGTAGATGGCCCTCGGCCCCTGGGCCGAGAAGCACAGCGCGACGATGGCATACCAGCCGAACTCGACCAGGAACACCAGCGGCGGCAAGGCGAAATACACCCAGGTCGGCGGCTGCTGCGGCAACAGGGCCGCGAAAATGCTGCCGTACCAGATGGCGGTCTTGGGATTGCTCATCTGGGTGGCAAGGCCCGTCCAGAACGACTTGCGCGCGCTGCCTGAACGCGCGGCCACGGCGCCAGGCAGCGCGAAAGGTTGGCTCGCGCCGCGCCAGATCTTGTACGACATGTAGAGCAGGTACGCGCCGCCGGCGAGCTTCAGGCCCAGGTACAGCCACCCGACGGTTTGCAGCACGGAATAAAGTCCGGCGAGTGCCAGGCTGGCGAACAGGATGCCGCCGATGCCCATGCCCAGCGCCGAGGCCAGGCCGTCCAGGCGCGACTGGCCGATGGCGCTGCGCGCGACGATGACGAAGCTCGGGCCCGGCAGCATCGCGCCCAGCCACAGCGCCCCCAGGATGGCCAGAATGAAAGCAGGCGTATTCATCAGGATCTCCCCCCGCGCGGCCGCGCCGCGCGCACGCCTGATTCTTGCACATCCCCGCGGGCGCGATAAAAAAAACCCTGGTTCCAGGAACCAGGGTTTTCCTCCCGCCGGCACAACGGCCCCGCCTCGCGGCGCGGCCGTCATGCGCCTCAGGCGTAGGCTTCGACCGGCAGGCAGGCGCAGACCAGATTGCGGTCGCCATAGGCGTTGTCGACGCGAGCCACGGGCGGCCAGTACTTGCCGTCGCGCAGCGAGGCCACCGGGTAGGCGGCCTGCTGGCGCGGGTAGTCGTGCAGCCACTCTTCGGCCAGCAGCATCTGCGCGGTGTGCGGCGCGTTCTTCAGGACGTTGTCCTCGCGGTCGCGCTCGCCGCGCTCGACCTGGGCGATTTCCTCGCGGATCGAGATCATGGCGTCGACGAAGCGGTCCAGCTCGGCCTGGCTTTCCGATTCGGTCGGCTCGACCATCAGCGTGCCGGCCACCGGGAAGCTCATGGTGGGCGCGTGGAAGCCGTAGTCCATCAGGCGCTTGGCGATGTCCTCGGCGCTGATGCCGCTGGTTTCCTTGAGCGGACGCACATCCAGGATGCACTCGTGCGCCACGCGGCCGTTGCGGCCCGCGTACAGCACCGGATAGTGGTCGCGCAGGCGGGTGGCGACGTAGTTCGCATTCAGGATCGCGACTTCGGTGGCGCGGCGCAGACCGTCGGCGCCCATCAGCGAGATGTACACGAACGGGATCGGCAGGATGCCGGCCGAACCGAAAGGCGCAGCCGAGACCGGGCCGACCTTGGCTTCGCCGGGCAGCTTGCCTTGTTCATTGACCACGCCCGGCAGGTACGGAGCCAGGTGCGCGCGCACCGCCACCGGACCCACGCCCGGGCCGCCGCCGCCGTGCGGGATGCAGAAGGTCTTGTGCAGGTTCAGGTGCGAGACGTCGGAACCGAACTTGCCGGGCTGGGCCACGCCCACCATGGCGTTCATGTTGGCGCCGTCCAGGTAGACCTGGCCGCCGGCCTGGTGCACCAGTTCGCAGATCTCGGTCACGGCTTCCTCGAACACGCCATGCGTGGACGGGTAGGTGATCATCAGCGCGGCCAGCTTGTCGCCGACCTGTTCGATCTTGGCGCGCAGGTCGGGCAGGTCGACGTTGCCGTTGGCGTCGGAGGCCACCACCACCACATCCATGCCGGCCAGCTGGGCCGAGGCGGGGTTGGTGCCGTGCGCCGACGAGGGGATCAGGCAGACGTTGCGCTGATGCTGGCCGTTGGCCTGGTGGTAGCCGCGAATCGCCAGCAGGCCGGCGTACTCGCCCTGCGCGCCGGAGTTCGGCTGCAGGCTGATGTTGTCATAGCCGGTGATTTCGCACAGCGCGGCCGACAGGCGGTCGATCAATTCCTTGTAGCCCTGGCTCTGCGAGGCGGGCGCGAAGGGGTGGATCAGCGCGAACTCGGGCCAGGTGATGGGGATCATCTCGGCCGTGGCGTTCAGCTTCATGGTGCACGAGCCCAGCGGGATCATGGTGCGGTCCAGCGCCAGGTCCTTGTCGGCCAGCTTGCGCAGGTAGCGCAGCATGTCGGTTTCCGACTGCACGCTGGAGAACACCGGATGCTTCAGGATGGCGCTTTCGCGGGCCACGGCGGCGGGAATGCCGCTGGCGGCCGCGGCGTCGAGCGCGTCGATGTCCAGCTCGACATCATCGCGTTCCAGGCCGGAGGCGAACACGTTGACCAGGGCCTGCAGGTCGGCGGCGGTGACGGTCTCGTCCAGCGAGACGGCCAGGCGCGCGCCGTCGACGCGGCGCAGGTTGACGTGGGCGCAGTCGGCCGCGGTCAGGATGGCGGGCGTGGCCGCGCCGGTTTCCAGCAGCAGCGTGTCGAAGAAGCTGTCGTTGGCGACCTTCACGCCCAGCTTGACCAGCTCGGCGCGCAGGATCGCGGTGTAGCGGTTGACGCGGTTGGCGATGCGGCGGATGCCGGCCGGGCCGTGCCAGACGGCGTACATGCCGGCCATCACCGCCAGCAGCACCTGCGCGGTGCAGATGTTGGAGGTGGCCTTTTCGCGGCGGATGTGCTGCTCGCGCGTTTGCAGCGCCAGGCGCATGGCCGGGTTGCCCTGCGCGTCCTTGGACACGCCGACCAGGCGGCCGGCCATGTTGCGCTTGTAGGCGTCCTTGCAGGCCATGAAGCCGGCATGCGGGCCGCCGAAACCGAACGGCACGCCGAAACGCTGGGCCGAGCCCACGGCGATGTCGGCGCCCCACTCGCCCGGCGCGGCCAGCACGGCCAGCGCCAGCAGGTCCGTGGCCACGGCCACCACCGCACCCTGCGCGTGCGCGGCGTCGGCCAGCTTGCGGTAGTCGGCCACCGAGCCGGTGCTGTGCGGGTATTGCAGCAGCACGCCGAAGCATTCCGGCAGGCCTTCGGCCTCGTCGCCCACGGCGATTTCGATGTCCAGGCCCTCGGCGCGGGTGCGCACGACCTCGATGGTCTGCGGGTGCACGTGGCGCGAGATGAAGAACACCGGGCTCTTGGACTTGGCGCTGCGGCGGGCCAGCGTCATGGCTTCGGCGGCGGCCGTGCTCTCGTCCAGCAGCGAGGCGTTGGAGATGTCCAGCCCGGTCAGGTCGGCGACCATGGTCTGGTAGTTCAGCAGGGCCTCCAGACGGCCCTGCGAGATCTCGGGCTGGTAAGGCGTGTAGGCCGTGTACCAGGCGGGATTCTCAAGAATGTTGCGCAGCACCACGTTGGGCGTCTGCGTGCCGTAGTAACCCTGGCCGATGTAGCTGCGGTAGACCTTGTTGCGCCCGGCGACCTGCTTGAGCTCGGCCAGCACGTCGGTTTCGCTGCGCGAGGGCGGCAGCGCCAGCGGGGCCTGGCTGCGGATCTTGGGCGGCACGACTTCTTCGATCAGCGCGTCCAGGCTGGGGCTGCCGATCACGGCGAGCATGGCGGCCTGGTCGGCGTCGGAGGGGCCGATATGGCGGGGGATGAAGTCGGTGTGGGTGTCTAGGGCGCGCGACATGGGGAGGATCTCGGGTGCGTGAGCGTCGGGGACGATCGGTATGGCAACGCGCGGGCGGGCGGCGGCAGCGGCCGGCCCGCGCGGGACGGGCTTAGCCGTTGGCGACGGCTTCGTAGCCGGCGGCGTCCAGCAGCTTGTCCGCGTCGGCGGCGTTGTCCGGCTTGATCTTGAAGATCCAGGCGGTGAAGGCCGACTCGTTGATCAGGTTGGGATTGCTTTCCAGCGCTTCGTTGAAGGCGACGATCTCGCCGGCCACGGGCGCGTAGATGTCGGAGGCGGCCTTGACCGACTCGACCACGCCGGCGGTTTCGCCGGCGGCCAGCTTGGCGCCGACCTTGACGTCGCCGACGAAGACCAGGTCGCCCAGCTGGTCCTGGGCGGTGTCGGTGATGCCGACGACGAACACGTCGCCTTCGGCTTTGACCCATTCATGGGACTCGGTGTACTTGCGATCGGTGGGCAGGCTCATGGGAACTCCTGGGGCTATTCGGATGGGGGAAAGGGATTGCGCGCCTCGCGCG